>NZ_JAUBPB010000007.1:0-13627 GCF_036700545.1 Microcoleus sp. SVA1B4 | reverse complement strand
TAAAGACCCAATCGTCCAAGACCCGATAGTCCAAGACCCCATAGTCCAAGACCCGATAGTCCAAGACCCGATTGTTAAAGACCCGATAGTCCAAGACCCGATAGTCCAAGACCCGATTGTTAAAGACCCCATAGTCCAAGACCCAATTGTTAAAGACCCAATTGTTAAGGACCCAATTGTTAAAGACCCAATTGTTAAGGACCCAATCGTCCAAGACCCGATTGTTAAAGACCCCATAGTCCAAGACCCAATTGTCCAAGACCCGATTGTTAAAGACCCCATAGTCCAAGACCCGATTGTTAAAGACCCCATAGTCCAAGACCCAATTGTTAAAGACCCAATAGTCCAAGACCCAATCGTCCAAGACCCGATTGTTAAAGACCCGATTGTTAAAGACCCCATAGTCCAAGACCCAATTGTTAAAGACCCCATAGTCCAAGACCCAATTGTTAAGGACCCCATAGTCCAAGACCCGATTGTTAAAGACCCCATAGTCCAAGACCCAATTGTTAAGGACCCCATAGTCCAAGACCCAATTGTTAAGGACCCCATAGTCCAAGACCCAATTGTTAAGGACCCCATAGTCCAAGACCCCATAGTCCAAGACCCGATTATTAAAGACCCCATAGTCCAAGACCCAATCGTCCAAGACCCAATTGTTAAAGACCCAATCGTCCAAGACCCGATTGTTAAAGACCCGATTGTTAAAGACCCAATAGTCCAAGACCCAATCGTCCAAGACCCAATCGTCCAAGACCCTGTGGAGGAACAACTCGTTGAGTTCGATCAAGCACTTTGGGACTTTATTAGTAGTCAAGAAACCCCAGCAGATCCACTTCCTGAAGAAGTAGAACCCCCCAATAATCAAAAACCAATCTGGACAAAACAATTGGGTAGTTCAGCTATAGACAGACCTCGTGGAGTTGCTGTTGACGCTTTTGGTAATGTCTATATGGCTGGTGGTACCCTTGGCTCCTTAGATGGCAATGTCAATGCGAGTGGAAGTGGCTCCAATCAATCCGATCCTTTCATAACGAAATATGATGTCAGCGGCAATAAAATATGGACTCGTCAGATAGGTTCCACAGGTTGGGATTTCTATACTGATGTAACGGTTGATGGAGTCGGCAATGTTTACACAGTTGGAGAAAATAATGGCTTGGGTACTGTAAACGGTGCTGTCACTTTAACCAAATGGAATAGCAATGGTGGTCAACTTTGGAACCGAGTTATTGATTCGTCATATTATGATTGGGCGAGTGGGATAACTACTGATAGTAGTGGAAATCTTTACATTGCTGGACGTACTGATGGTTCGCTTGCAGGTGGAAACGCTGGTAGTTCAGATGCTTTTGTCGCTAAATACGACTCTTGGGGGAATCAACTCTGGATTCGACAATCAGGAACTTGGGCCAATGATGTGGCTCGTTCAGTTGCCACTGATGCCGCTGGAAATGTTTACGTTGCTGGATTAACAGAAGGCTCTCTTGATGGGAATTTAAGCGCTGGCGGTACAGATATTTTCGTAACGAAATATAACAATGCTGGCACTAAAGTATGGACACGCCAGTTGGGTTCAACTGCTTCAGAAGGTTCTATCTCTGAAGCTGAGCGCAATGTTGCGATTTCTGTTGACAGCACAGGCAATATCTATGTATCGGGAACGACGGAAGGTTCTCTACAGGGCAATACTAATGCTGGCGGAAAGGATGCTTTTGTTGCCAAGTACGATACTTGGGGAACCCGCTTGTGGACGCGCCAGTTGGGTACATCTGGCGAAGATCGCTCAATGGGAGTAGCAGTTGATACCTCTGGGAATGTCCATATTTCAGGTTGGACGACCGGCGCTTTGGATGGCAAGACTAATTCCGGTGGTACAGATGCTTTCGTAACTAAATATGATAGCTCCGGTAACAAGCTGTTGACGACTCTTTTGGGAACTACAGTTACAGATGCTTCCAGAGATGTCGCTATTGACCGAAATGGAAACGTTTACATTACGGGATGGACGGATGGTTCTTTAAATGGGGCGGGGGCTGGAAGTCATGATTCCTTTGTTACTAAGTACGCTCCCCTACAGCCAAACCGCGCTCCAGTAGTGAGTGCTTCTAATCAAATCGTCAATGTCAATCAGTCGATGTCACCAACGTTTAGCGTTCGTGACCCTGACGGTAATCCCATTAGCACCTACTATTTTGCTGACAATAATTCCAGTAGTACCAGTGGGTACTTTACTCTGAACGGTGTGCGTCAAAACAGTGCTTTTGCTTTAGATGCCAGTCAACTGAGTAATGTTCGTTTTGTGGGTGGAGGCACAGCAGGAACTGATAACGTCACGGTCTGGGCTTATGATGGCGAGACATGGGGCAACACTAGCTTCAACATTGAGACAAAACAGCCTAATCGCGCTCCGATTTTAACTGCTTCAAATCAAACGGTTAATGTTAACCAGTCAATGTCGCCATTGTTTAATGTTAGTGACCCAGATGGAAATCCTATCAGTCGCTATTGGTTTGCTGATGGGAATTTAAACAGCAGTAGTGGTTACTTCGCTGTTAATGGGGTGCGTCAGTCATCTTCCTTTGGAGTTGATGCCAATCAACTCAACACAGTCCGCTTTATTGGTGGTAGTGCAGCAGGAACGGATCAGGTAACAGTCTGGGCTTATGATGGTCAGACATGGGGTAGCACTAGCTTTAATATTGATACGAAACAAGCTAATCGCGCTCCTGTGGTTAATATTGGCAACCAATCTGTTAATGCCAATCAATCAATTAGTCCAATATTTACAGCTACCGATGCGGACGGAGATGCTATTACTCGGTATCGCTTCTGGGATAGCAATGGTGCTTCCAGCAGTGGTTATTTCACGGTTAATGGTGTGCGTCAGCCAGCATATCAGGCTATTGAAGTAGCAGCAAATCAGCTTCACACTGTCCGCTTTGTTGGCGGTAGTATTGCTGGTAACGATAGTCTCTTTATAGGTGCTTTTGATGGAAAACAGTGGAGTAACTGGCAAAACTTTACCATCAATACGACAGCGAATCCGAATCCTCAATTTACAAGTTTCAGTGTAACGGATGCTTCTGGTGATAACACTGCCAATACAGTTTTTCAGGGAGGTGCGCTCCGCTTTAGCTACAACTTGGCTAATACTGCAAACCTATCTAACGTGCGTTTAGAAGCAGTCAAAAATGGTAGCGTTGTTGCTAACCTTGGTACTTGGAACTCCGCTAGTGTATCTAGCCAGCTAGTCAACCTAGCAAATTTGTCCAACCTAACTGGAGGAGATTACCAAATTCGTGCAGTTGCTCGGACTACAAGCGGTCAAGAAGTCATCTCGCCAGCACAGTCAATCAAAATTTTGTCTGCTAACCGAGTTAATGGCACGTTTGCAGGCGAAACCTTGACTTATGCAGGTGGCTTAGGTACGGGTGGAGTGATTATTGGTCGTGGCGGTACCGATACACTGAATCTCTCAGGTATTTCCCGTTCTAGCGTTACTAGCATTAATGGAATGAGTCTCAATTCCTTTAATCCTTGGTCTGGTTCAACTAACCGTCAAGCTATTTTTAACGGTAATGCACTAGACTACATCACCCTTTCTGATGGTCGGGAAGTTTACTTTCAAGGAATTGAGCGTTTGCGTTTCTCTGATGGCTCTGAGATGGATCTACAAATTCGTCCGCAGGATACTTACTTTGCACAGCAATGGAATTTACATACAACTGATGTTGCTGGTGCATGGCGCTTTACTCGCGGTAGTAGTAATATCCTGCTATCATCTTTGGATTCAGGACTTACTCCACCTCCTGTTGATATTGACTCTAATCGTTTGATTCTTCGTTCTAATGGCATTGATAATGATGACTACAATGATTCTGGACATGGACATATGGCAATTAGTGTCATGAGTTCAACGACTAACAATGGTTCGGGTGTTGCTGGGATAAATTGGAATAGTCAAGTAATTGTCAATGACCTCTATGGAGGAAGTGGGAAAGGGAGTCGTGTAAGCCTCTTCAGTGCTATTGACAGTTCAATTAAAGCCGCCCGCGCCACTGGTAAGAAGGTTGTATTCCAAGGAGGAGTACAAGGAGAAAGTTGGCTTAATGATGGTGCCACACAAGCACAACTAGAGCAGTTGATTCGAGATAATTCCGATATTGCTTTATTTGCGGTAGCAGCAGGTAATGGTGCAATGGATATTGATAACAACACTGGTAATCCAGTTTTTAGTGGTGGTGTTGCTCGACTTCAAACAAATCACAGTAACGTTATGGCTGTTGGTGCTTTACGACCTGGGAATGAGGGTAATCAATGGTGGAAAACAGGTCAGGGAATCCAAAATTTTAACGGTTTAAACAACGCCATTTCTGTTAATAAAGCAGGGTATTCCAATTATGGAGCAAGCTTGACGTTAATGGCTCCAACAGATTCTCCATCAACAACTCGAAATAGCCCTGATCCTCAGTCTAAAATTGCTGATGGTATCCAAGCATTTGGTGGCACCTCTGCTGCTAACCCAAATATGGCTGGTATTGCATCACTGGTGTGGAGTGTCAACTCAGCCTTAACTGGAGGACAAGTACGCCAAATCTTAATAGACACAGCAATGGATTTAGGAACTGCTGGTCGCGATAATACCTTTGGTAATGGATTGGTTAATGCTGATGCTGCGGTTCGCCGCGCCTGGGCATTGCAACGTGACTCGCAATTAGCTAACCTTTACTCCGGTCGGTCAGTGATGGCATAGAGTTTCTTCTGCTTGAAAACTTAGGTTGAGGTGCGATCTCTTTTCCTATTACTTTCAAGAGTAAAGCGCGATCGCGCTTTCTCCCTACCCGAATTATCGATCGCCCTTTCTTGCTTTTTCTCAACCAAAGCCGATCGCCCTTTTGGAATTCGTCAACAAGGGCGATCGCCCTTTTGGCATTAGTCAAAAAGTGCGATCGCCCCTTTGGAATAAGTCAAAAAGGGCGATCGACCTTTTCAAATAAACTCTATATGGTTCTGCATATCCGACGGTTCAAGTACCTCCCAAATCAGAATCAAACCGCGCACAATTTCACCCAGTGAACGGCTGTTTTGATGACAGTAAACAATACCGCAATGCTCTAAACCGCGTTGATGAATTGCTAAAAAATCATCATCTTGGGTAAAGATTGCTCGTTCTTGAGCAATCGCAAAAGCTAACTGTTCTTCATCCGCAGCACCTAAAAGTCGTGCTTCCGGTGTAGTCGTGACATCAATACCGCGCCTTCTTAAAGCTTCTGCGATCGCCCGTTCGACTTGTTCATCACAATGAAATCGGATCTTTTCCAAGATTCTGCCCTCTCAATTTCTGCTGCACCTTGGAAGGAGTCTTTGCTTGCAATTCCCGCACAAAAGCATCGCTATCTCGAATCTGTTGTCGAATTTCCTCAAGATGGTCGTGGTAATAAGTCAAGGCTGCGTATACATCTGCTAAAGTAATTGTAGGATACCGCGACACAATTTCATCAGGAGACATTCCCATCTTTTCGTGCCAAATTACAACATCTTGAACCCTAATCCGATGTCCGGCAATGCGCGGTTTACCGCCACAAACACCCGGAGTAATTTCAATATGTTCCGCAATCACTGCTGTCATAGAATTTCCTCAAAATTCAAGTTAGCATTTATATTAGTTTATCCCAAACCGTGCCTACTTGACAACTAAGCCGATCGCCCTTTTAGAATAAGTCAAAAAGTGCGATCGCCCTTTTGGAATAAGTCAAAAAGTGCGATCGCCCTTTCTTGCTTTTTCTCAACCAAAGGCGATCGCCCTTTTGGAATTCGTCAACAAGGGCGATCGCTCTTTTGGGTTGGAAAAGTCGATATCTCTTTTGTTCTGAGTCAAAAAGGGCGATCGACTTTTATTTAAGCTGCCACGATTACCGGACTCGGAGGCACTAAATCTTCTTCTTGGCAATACTCAAGGTAGCTGGAGAGCGCTTCTTTAGCATTGGCGATCGCTTATTCATAAGTTTTCCCATAAGTACAGGGCTGCATTGCAATTGTTGCAAACTCTGGCAGTGTTACCAAATACAGTCCATCCTCTTGTGACCCTTGAATTAATAAACTATAGCGGTAATTCATTCCTCTGATTCCTCTGCTGAAGAATTGTTTCTAACTCTTGAATTGCTTGTTTTAACAAGTTCTCCAAATACAATGGTGTATCCTCAACACAAGAAGAGATTTTAGGATCTGCTGTGGCGCTAGTGTGGGTGGCGGTGTGGCATTTCTGGGGGTGGCCGCGCGAAGTAGAAATTGCTAGAGGTAAGTCGGAGGCTAAGAAAAGTCAGAGTTCAGCTAAGAAAAAGCGATCGCCCAATTCTAACTCACCGCCTCCCAATCCGGTAGAACAAGAGCTAAATCAGCTCAAAACCACAACTGGAATGAATCGGATGAAGCCAATCGATTTTAGATTTTAGATTTTAGATTTTAGATTGACTTGCGCGAGATAAATGCTCTTTCTTGAGGATTTTCGATTTTAGATTTTGGATTGATTCCACGGATAAATCACGTGGCGGATGCCACCTTTGAAATTCGCTTGTCAGTAAGGAATGAGAATTAAATAACTTACCATGCGTGATGGTTCTTGTGGGATGGGCGTCCCGCCCGTCCAGAAAGGGCGGGCGGGACGCCCAACCCACTTTCAAGAGTGTAAATTATTTAATTCGCGATCCTAAGACGATCGACCCAGCCAACTCCTGAAGTTCCTCAATGGTACGTGTTTCGCAGCGGTGAAGCCAAAGGGCCCTATACCAGATTGCAATTATGGGAGATTGAGGAAATCACAGCCAGAACCAAAGTGCGGCGCGGGGAAGCCGAGTGGCAGCGCGGCGGTGAAATTCCAGAATTAGGGGCGTACCTCACTCAAAAATAAGACAGTACACGTCACCGCACGTCCATCGGCGCTCAAGACGATCGCACTGCCCAGAAAGTAGCGCTATTCTGAGAAAAGGGATTTGTGTCAGCGAGACTCCCGGAGATTTTTATGAATATTACTTTGAGTCCTGAGCAGGTGAAATTGATCGAAGCGCAATTAGCGCTGGGCCAGTTTAGCTCGCCGGAAGAGGTGATTACAAAAGCCCTCCAGACTTTGACTCAAACACGCCAGCATTATTGGGAGTGGGTGGAGGAGGTGCGATCTTCGGTGGAGGAAGCGGAGGCGGAACTATCGCGGGGTGAGGGAATCCCCTTAGAGACTGCCATCGAGCAATTGCAGGAAAAGTTTCGCAAGGCACGAGAGGTTCAGGGATGAGTCGATGCTTTGTCTCTCCAACAGCAAGCCGAGACTTGGATGCCATTGGTGATTATTTTGTTGGCTCAACTTTATACATAAAAAAAAGCCCTCAACTTTGTGAGGGCTTTGCGATGCCAGGAACGAGACTTGAACTCGTGACACGTGGATTTTCAGTCCACTGCTCTACCAACTGAGCTATCCCGGCTTGTTTTTTCGCGCTTTACTATCTTAGCAGACACATACAGAATTTAGCAAGCACTTTTTCAAAGTAATTTTCGATCGCCCGGAACCGCCCGCCTGTAAGCTAAAAGCTGCAACCTAAAATCCAAGAACCGCAATGGCACAGCAACATCGGGACAGCGGAAGTAAGAGTCTGCTTGTCTTAGGCATAATTTGGCTGCTGGGGGCAATTAGCGATCGCCTCTGGTTTGCCTTCGATCGATCTGTCCCGGCGTGGGATCAAGCAGACTACCTGACTAGCACCCTGAAATACTTGCAGGCGTTGCAGCATCCTCAGTGGCTTTCCGGGGAGTGGTGGACAAACTTCTGGCTGCTTTCGACGAAAATTCCGCCCTTGGCATACATCTTAACGGTTCCGTTTCTTCAGGTTTTCGGTACTGGGGGCGATCGGGCAACCCTCGTTCATCTCTTATTTAGTGCAATTCTCCTCGCCTCAGTCTACAGTCTCGGCGTCCAATTATTTAACCGGCAAGTCGGTTTGTGGGCCGCTGCAATTTGCGTTTTGTTACCCGGACTTTATGGGCTGCGCTTGCAATTTTTACTCGACTATCCCCTCACTGCGGCGATTACTTTGGCTTTCTATTGTCTGACAATGTGGAAGGCTTCTGAAGGAAAGAAGGAAGAAGGAAGTTCGGCAACGGATTTTATAACGGATGTAACGGATGTAACGGATAGAACTCAGTTGGAAGAACGAACAAAGAAAAAGTATAAATTCTCCCCCTCCCCCACTCTCCCCCTCTCCCCATCATCTTTCTTTTGGGCGATCGCCTTTGGAATTTCTCTCGGCTTATCAATATTAGTTAAACACACTACTGTATTATTTCTGTTTACCCCGATTGTGTGGCTGGCTGTGGGTGCTGTGCGACAAAAAGCTTGGGGAAGATTAGCTCAATTAGCAGGTAGTTTGTTGCTGTCGGTAGCGGTGTTTGGGCCTTGGGCGAAAACTAATTGGCTGTTAATTTTGACCGGGGGAAAACGGGCTACGCTCGATTCTGCGATCGCCGAAGGAGATCCGGCCCTCAATACGATCGACGCTTGGATTTACTACGGTCAACGCTTACCAGAACACATTTCTTGGCCTCTGTTACTTATTCCCTTAGTAGGATTGATACTTTATTGGCGTCGTCGGCAAGATAGTTCCTCAATCTTTTATCTCAACTCCTGTCGCTGGCTGGCTGTTTTCTGGGTAGGAGCTTATTTAATTAATTCTTTAAATATCAACAAAGACGACCGATATGGTATACCTTATTTGCCAGTCTTATCTATTTTCTTAGCCTACTGTTTAACGCTGTGGCCTTCTCGGTGGGGACGACAAATTCGCTGGGGTACAATTAGCTTGGCAATTCTGGCGATGCTGTTGCATATGTGGCCTCTGGGAGGTGCTTTTGGACATAGCTTAGTTCAAATTATCAGTCCCGGCAATTCTAACTATCCTTACTTGGGGAAAGAGTGGCCGCACCGAGAGGTAATTGCCGAAATTATTGATCGGGAACCTTATTTGCAATCTACTTTAGGCGTGTTGCCTTCGACGCCGGAAATTAACCAGCACAATTTTAATTATTACGGTGCTTTGGCGAATTTTCAGGTTTACGGACGGCAGGTGGGAACGAATTTAAAAGACGTGCCGCAAGATGTGCGATCGCTCTCTTGGTTTCTAACTAAAAGTGGCCCGCAAGGTTCGATTCGCGAACGAATTAAACAAGCTCAAAATGCTGCGGTGGCTGCGATTGAAAAAGGGGATAAATTTGAGTTAGATAAAACTTGGGTTTTGCCAGATTCTACTAATTTAAATCTTTATCGCAAGCGAGTGCAGCCTGTCGAAATACAGCCGTTGAATGAAGGGCGATCGCAAGTACAATTAGATCGAGTTACTGTGGGGGGAAAAGCTGTTCCCGGAGTCGCGCTGCCGGTTACTTATACTTGGTCTGGGCCTTGGCAGCAGTTGCAGTCTGGTTTAGTGTTGGTAACGTGGCAAAATCAGCAGTCTGGCAATATTCCACCGGGACAGACTTTCAGGATTTTACACGATCGCGCGATCGGCCAGGCGACTTTGCATCCGGGGATGCTGGAAGCGGATAAATTTGCTGTGGGGTTTCGAGTTGTCGATCGCACGGCGATGCTTCCTCCTGCTAATATTGCACCGGGCACTTACAATCTGCAAGCTACTTATCTAAATCGGAAAACCGGCGAAACCTATCCGATTAATGTGCCTGCCGTGAGTGTTAAGATGGAGGCAGAGCCTCTGGATCTGCGTTCTCAGGCAGAGCCTGGGAACGAGAATAATGAGGATAATACAGATAAGCCTGAGTTAGATTTGGTGACTCAATTGCGGGCGATGGCGGTTAATTTACCCAAAGGATTGCCCGGTTTAGAACCCGTGTTCGAGCAGATTGGGCGCATCAATCAGTACGATCCAATTCAAGATTATACCGTGCAAGCGGAAAAAACCTTAGAATATCGGTTGCAGCAAGAACCAAATAATCTAGAATTGGCTTATGCTTTGGCATTTTCTAGAGTATTGCAGCAGAATGTCGAAAGTGCGATCGCAGCCTTAGAAAAAGTCACTCAACTCGACTCAAAAAACCCTTACGCTTACGCCTATCTCGCTTTCGTACACCTCTACGGCTGGCATCCCAAAGCCGCTCAAACAGCCTTAAAACCTGCTCTCGCTCTCAACTCCAATCTACCGGAAATTAGAGTATTAAACGGTGTAGCGGCTCTAATGCAAGGTAATCTCATCCAAGCATGGCAAGATTTGCAATACTTAAAAAAACTCAAAATTTAACAATCCCTTTTACTGTGGCACGGGCGTCCCGCCTGTGCTGATAAATCTGTAAAGCCTGTGCTGATAAATCTGTAAAGCCTGTGCTTCTAAATCTGTAACGCTTGTGCTTCCGAATCGGTAAAAAACAGAAAACCAATGAACCAACCAAGAATTGTCTCTCTAATTCCCAGTGCCACCGAAATTGTAGCACTTTTAGGATTAACCGATGCAATTGTGGGCCGTTCCCACGAATGCGATTATCCCCCAGAAATCCAAAATTTACCTGTTTGCACTCAGCCTAAATTCAATCCCGAAGGAACTAGCAGCGAAATTCACAACCGCGTGACAGAATTGTTGCAAAATGCGCTGAGTGTGTATAAAGTAGAAATAGATACTTTGGAAAAATTGCAGCCGACTCACATTATTACTCAAGCTCAATGTGAAGTCTGTGCTTGTTCTCTAGCAGAGGTTGAACAAGCGGTAAGCACTCTGGTAAATAGCAAGCCGGAAATTATTTCTTTGCAGCCGAATCTGCTAGCAGAAATTTGGACGGATATTCAGCGAGTTGCTGATGCTTTGGGCGTAGATGGCAAAAGTGCGATCGACCTTTTGCAATCCCGCATCGATGCTATTATCTTAAAAACCAAAACATTAACCGTTAAACCCAAAGTAGCTTGCATCGAGTGGATTGAACCTTTGATGGCTGCGGGTAACTGGATTCCCGAATTAGTGGCAATGGCGGGAGGCAATTCGCTATTTGGAATTGTCGGCGAACATTCTCCTTGGTTAAAATGGGATTCGCTAGTAGAAGCTAATCCCGATGTAATTATTTTCATGCCTTGCGGCTTTGATTTAAGCCGCACTCGCAGCGAAGCAAGGCAGATAACTAAATACGCAGAATGGCCTGATTTGCAAGCAGTAAAAACGGGGAAAGTTTACCTAACTGACGGCAATTCTTACTTTAATCGGCCGGGGCCGAGATTGGTTGATTCGTTAGAAATTTTAGCAGAAATTCTCCATCCCGAAATCTTCGATTTTGGCCATCGGGGTAAGGGTTGGCAGCCATTTTTGTAAGTCCCGGCAGCTAGCTAAAGCTTTATATATAGCAATCCTAAATCATTTGTGAACTTCTTACTCCCTCCCCTTGATAAGGGGAGGGTTGGGGTGGGGTAAAAAATTTACGATTCCTGCAAAAATTGCTATATATTATAGCAACCGCCAAGACGGTTAGGACGTTGTTAATGGCTGAAACGATTGATTTTCTTCCTTCTTCCTGACATCCGTTACATCCGTTACATCCGTTACATCCGTTACAGAATCCGTTGCCGAACTTCCTTCTTCCTTCTGCTCTAATTCTGAATTGCCTGCCATACAAATAAGGACACAACATTGTTGTGTCCTTACTTCGTCTTCATTTAACCGAATCTGACATCAATATGATGCAAAAAACGCTAGTCCTATTTGGCATCAGGCGGCATCAGCACCTTGTCAATTACGTGAATAACGCCGTTGCTAGCTTTGATATCAGCTTTCACAACATTAGCGCCGCTGACAGTAACTTTGCCTGTGCTAACTGCCACCTTCAGGGCGCTGCCTTCCACACTTTGAACATCGCCGGATTTCAGGCTAGTAGATACAACCGAACCAGGAACAACGTGGTAAGTTAAAATCTTTGTAAGTAGGGCTTTGTTTTCCGGTTTGAGCAAATTCTCCACAGTTCCTTCTGGCAAAGCAGCAAATGCCGCATCAGTCGGAGCAAAAACAGTGAAAGGGCCTTTTCCTTGTAAAGTTGTCACCAAACCTGCAGCTCCTAAAGCCTTCGTCAATGTCTCGAATTGAGCGTCGCCAGATGCAATAGCGACAATATCCTTAGCCTGAGCCATTGGTGCCGGTGAAGCAGCGGTTTTCACATTTCCTGCAACTTGTTGAGTTTGAGTTGCATTAGCAATATTAGTGTTGGAGGTGATGTGAGCCCACGCCGGGAAACCAATCAATGCGCTAGCGCCGATTACTCCTGCGAAACCTGTGAGTTTTTTCATCCAGCTAGGTAAATTTTGATTTTTCATTTCGCTTGCATTTCCTTATGAGATAAAACCGTGAACATGAATTGTTATGTTAGCCAAATCTCGACAAAAGGCAAGGTTGCCAGAGGCTAAGGTAGAGAGAAAATTCTCTTGCATCCCCGATCGACCAAAACTTCCTTAATATAACGCAACCTAAGAAATCTGGCATCAACCGCTAAATCTGTAACTCAAAATCTCAATCACCGAACCCGTTTGGGGTAAGTCAGCAGATTTGAGCGAAATCGTGTCATTATTCAATCGGCGCACCGGCGTACCATCCATCAGCGCCAAGAATTCATCTAGCGGCACCAAATCGCACGCAGCAGCATCGGCGGCTTGGGTTTTGAAATGTGTCGGAATCACCATCTTTGGTTTGAGAAGTTGCAAAGTTTGCTTCGCTTCCGCCGGAGTGTAAGCTTTGGGCCCGCCGCCTACGGGAATCAGCACTACATCGGGCCGCCCGATCAAGATTTGTTCTTCAATGCCGATCGGGCCAGCAACTCCACCCAAGTGTAAAATCTTAACGCCCGCTTGCTGCCACAGCCAAGCCACATTGACCCCAAATCGCCTTCCTCCCTCACGGTCTTTTTGGGTCCGAATCCCTTGAATCCGCAGCCCGTTAGACCTGTAAGCCCCCGGTTCGTACAAAAGGCCGGGATTGCCCGCAAATCCGTCGATCGCCCCTTCATCGAGCAATCGGCTGCTAATCAGAATCAAATCTGTGGGTACTTTAGGAGAACGATAGCCTGCGGTACAGCCCAGGGGGCGAAAAGGATTCACCAGCACCCTCGCACCGCCTCCGGCGAACAAGAAGCAAGTGTGGCCCAACCACTGAATCGACAAAGAATCAGCAGTTTGAGCTTGATAGCTTTCCCATCCAGATGGTAAACCAGTGAAGAAAGCTGCTAGCAAACCCGTCTGTGCGTAACGTATTAATTGTCGCCGTTTCATCTTGTGATTGCGGTTGTCGGGTGTTGGTCGTCTGTTGTTATACCACAAAACACCGCCAGTCGATTTTAGATTTTAGATTTTAGATTTTAGATTTACTTGCAGCATTGAATCTGGAATCTCGAACATGAGTCTAAAATTTGGGGTTCACCACGACAGGAGTGGGGGGCTTGTATCCTTTTTGAGGCGGTTCAGGTGCGAAAATGTGTACCCTACTCTCACCGTAAGGTGCTATAAGAGCGAACCCTACAAATTCATAGAAATTCAACTAAGGAATGAGAATTAAATAACTTCCACTCTTGAAAGTGGGATGGGCGTCCCGCCCGTCCAAAAAGGACGGGC
>NZ_JAUBPB010000006.1:40715-161928 GCF_036700545.1 Microcoleus sp. SVA1B4 | reverse complement strand
TATCCTTTCTCTTCGCTGTGCTTATCTCAACGGTCAACTTTCAATTTGATGTATTTGCCAAAGTGAGATGCACCCGAAATCGGTTCCCTAGCTCTTCCTGGGAAGCAGTTATTTATGGTTTACTTGAAAGGGCGCGATCGCGTAAATAAACCCAAAATAAGCTCACCATAAATAAAACGCAAGAAACTTTCCAAACAAATAACCAGCAAGGATTCCACCACGCGCCCGTTTGTACTTCGACAATATCTGAGCCACCAAACAAGAAAAAAATTAGGGTAGTAATCAGGCGATTAATTCTGGTTATTCCTGATGTCTTATTGGCATTAAGAGCGAAACCAATAGCAAAGCAAAACCAGAGCAATGCTTCAATGTAATTTCCATTTACATTGATTTTATCTAATAATTTAGATTGTGCTTCAGCTTGTTCTAAAGAAGCCGTATTTGACATGAGATGCCATAAATAAGCACCACCTATTCCGAGAAAAATCAAGAGAATTGTTAGTCTTATTACAGCACCTTTTGTGAAATTCATAAATTAATTTTTATGGTGGGTAAGGTGGTGACTATCGGGAGCATCTCATATAGCAATCCTCGCATCAGTTTCAATAACTGGTTAACTTCCAAGCTCTGCCTGGGAACCGATGTAAGCAAGGCTCTGCCTCGGCCCAGACTATGGACGCAGAGCCTCCGGATATGCGTTACCAGGCTCTTCCTGGTAACGAGTATAATCATTTAGGATTGCTATATTTGTAAAAACACTTCTTCTGGCTGCTTCCTTCTGACTCTTTCCTCCTGCCTCCTGGCTCCTAACTCCAATTTCTAGCTGGGCTGCTTTCATTGAGATGCTCCCATCACGATGCCTAATCGGTTGGGAAATCAAAGTTAAAGAGGAGAATTATGAGACTTCTCGAACAATTTTAATTCTTGTGGGAAGGTGGTTTTAGGCATCCTGCAGGCCCTTGACTTACTTTTTTTGCAAAAGTCTATTGAAAAGTTGAAGCCCCAGTGTTCCCCGATTTCAGGGGAACAGCGCTGCGGGCGCAATTTTCCCGATCCGGTTGGGTAAACTGAAGCTTAATGGTGGGCGAGAAGTTTTTTCGGACGTTCGGATCTTTTTCCGATATTTTACGTCTACCAGCGAAGAGACCCGATTGCCTAGCTGTCGGTAAGCTGGCATGAACAGAGCCCACCTTCGATCCGAGGGTGGGCTTCTTCTTGATGTTATTAACCGTTTGTGGGCGATCGGTGGTTGGTACATTCCACCCTTGGAAGTGGCACACTGCGGGAACGTTTATCGGTGTTTCATGGGTTAAGGCTGTTGTCAATATAGCGGTTTTCAGTGGAGTAAAGTATAGATGATCGGGTAGGGAAACGGCTGATCCTAACTGTGGCGCGGGGTTCTGTGACTTTTAACAATTGGTATCACTGAGGTTTGCACGGAAAACTCCTCTGGATCGATTCCCCAATTTACCCAGCGAATTGCCTCTTTAGCCGTTAGCGAAGCCCTCGAAGAGGATCGCACATCAGGCGGCACTCGCAAAGCGTGAATGAATCCCGTACTCGGACAAGTCATTTTTAACAAATAAACAGGATTTGCATTATTCACCCGATCAAAATCATCGTCAAACTCGATGCTTAATAAAGTGTATTCCTGCCAACTATCTAATTCTGTCACCGCGAATTCTTGAATTATGCGATCGTAAGTAATTCCCTGAATTAACCCGCGCCGAATTTCTGCATTCTGTTCCTTCAACACCCACTTAGGATCGCGAATTAAATAACTTACAATTTTAATTGTTATTGTGGAAGTTATTTAATTCTCATTCCTTAGACTGCGACTGGTGCGGGTGCAGGCTACCTTACCATTCGGGTAAAATCACGCCGTGATAGGCGTAAATCGAAACACCGTCGGCAAATTGTACCGCTGGTTTTCCTTCGGCGTGCAAGCGGTGGTTGCTGTCATGGCACGACCTCCTTTAACTATATTTATAGCAATTTGAATTCACCAAAGTTTGCCAGCACATTGGTATGGTGTGTCTGATCCAAAAAAAGATATTTAAATCGAAACGATAGATTTCTGACGCACCATACAAGTTGATTTAACTATTATATTATCCTTGAAATGTGGCAACCGAAACCCGATCGCGCCCTGCTTCTTTCGCCCGATAAAGTGACTCATCGGCCATCGCAATTAGCTCCCCCGGCTGCGACTTCGCCCCCGGAATGCAGCAAGCTACACCCAAACTCAGCGTCACATATTCGCTGACAGCAGACTTATCGTGAGCTATGTGCAAACCCCGCACCTGTTGTGCGATCATTTCAGCTACGGAAGTGGCACCTTCAATATCGGTATTCGGCAAAACCACTACAAATTCTTCTCCACCGTAACGCGCTACTAAATCTGCAGCTCGCTTTACCGAATGCTGGATCACCGCTGCCACTTGCCGCAAACATTCATCCCCCGCTTGGTGCCCATAAGTGTCGTTGAAAAGTTTGAAATAATCAATGTCGCACATAATTAATGACAGCGGTGCTTCTTCCCTCGCCAAACGCCGCCATTCCGTATCGAGGTATTCATTAAAAGAGTGGCGGTTTCTTACCTCAGTCAAACTGTCGTAATTGGCCAAATACTGCAAGGCTCGATTCACTGTTTCTAACTGCTGTTTCTGCTGCTGCAACTGACGGTTGAGCTCCGCCAACTGCTGTTCGGCTGAGTGCGATCGCAACAAATTTCTCACCCTTGCGAGCAATTCCCTCTCGTCAAAAGGCTTTGAAATGTAATCGTCAGCACCCGCATCCAAACTTTCGATCCGAGCGTCCATCCCCGATCGCGCTGTCAAAAAGATTACCGGAGTAGATTTCAATTCTGGGGTGTTCCGAATCTCCTTGAGCAAATCCAGTCCGTTTTGTCGGGGCATGATTTGGTCGCTCACAATCAAATTTGGCTGCAAACTTTTGGCTTTTTCTAAACCTTCAACCCCGTCCCTCGCCACAGCGACTCGATAGTACGGAGTTAATAAAGTTTGGAGGTAAGCCAGCAGAAAATTGTTGTCTTCTACTACCAGCAACAGCGGTAATTCTCTGCTGTCACTTGTTAATTGTTCTAGATAATTTTTGTCGTCAAAACTGTTAGGTTCCGGCAGCGTGGCCTGGGGTGTGGCCGCCCGGATATTTCCCGAACCCCACTCTCCAGAGCCGAATCCAGTCAGTCCAGCCAATTGGGCGATCGCACTCACCAACTGATTCGCTTCCACCGGCTTCGACAAATGCCTCTGAAACCCCGCCTCCAGCGCTTCGGCCGAATCTTGTTCCTCAATCCCTCCCGTCAGCGCCACGGCCGGCAGCAGTTCCCTGTGCTCGGACATTTCCATGGCTCTGATGCGGCGGATTAAATCGCAGCCGTCGGCTCCCGATACCGTCATATCGCTGACCAACACGTCGGGGCGCGACTGTTGCAACTCCGCCATCGCTTCGGCGGCGCTACCCACCGCTGTTACCTTGGCTCCAAATGCTTCGAGGCCAGTTTTGAGAAATTGCCGGATCTCGGCGCTACTTTCCACCACCAGGACTTGCTTTCCCGCTAGGGGTTTGGAAACCGATCCGGGTCTGCTTTCCCTTTGGGCGATCGCAGCAGTGCGATCGTCGGGTGCATTTTTGTTGGCGCCCGGTAGCAGTACCCCAAAGGTCGCCCCCTCACCGAGACCGGGACTCGAAGCCCAAACACTTCCCCCGTGCAGTTCCACCAACTGTCGCACAATTGAGAGTCCGAGCCCAAGCCGATTTTGTTCCTTGTTCTGGAAGTTGTCTGCAGGGCGGAAGTAGTCAAAGATGTGCGGCAGAAATTTGGGGTCGATGCCGCAACCGCTGTCGCTGACCCGAATCAACACGCCCGACTCAGTAGGCTCGATCCGCACTTGAACTGGGTATGGTGTGGATTCTGGGGTGAATTTGATGGCGTTGGCCAGGAGGTTCCAGACTACTTGCTGCAAGCGTTCTGCATCCGCCAAAACGTAGCTGACGGCGGGGTCGAAATGTTTTTCTACGCGGAGGTTTTTAGCATCGGCGGTGGGACGGAGGGTGTCGATCGCAGATTCTATGATAGACGGGAGGTGAACTTGGCCGATGTTCAGGCACACTTTCCCCCGCAGCAACCGCGAGAGGTCGAGGAGATTGTCTATTTGCCTGTTTTGTAATTTGGCGTTGCGCTCGATGATTTCCAAAGCGCGGGTGGTGGTGGCTTCGTTTAAATTGCGCGATCGAGCTAGCTGCGCCCATCCCAAAATCGCGCTCAGGGGCGATCGCAGTTCGTGGGAGGCGATCGCCAGAAATTCGTCTTTTGCCCGGTTGGCTTCGGCTTGGGCTGCTTCCACGGCTTTGCGATCGGTGATGTCGAATCCGATCGCCAAATACTGACAGGGTTTTCCCTTACAGTCCAACAGTGGAACTACTGCTGCGTACACCCAATAATCACTTTCATTCTTGGCTTTATTCTTAATGTCTCCTTGCCAAACTTCACCTTTGGCAACAGTTGATAGCAGATTTTTGATTATTTCCGAAGATTTATATTCCGAATGGAGGATGCCGAAGTGGCAGCCGATTAGTTCGGCTTGCGAATAGTTGGAGATGGAGCAAACTCGTTCGCTGACATAGTTGATAATTCCTCGCGCGTCAGTCCTCAGCGCCAGTGTCGATCGGTCGATCGCTCTTTTAAAATCTAAACATTCTTGTAGCGACCAATCTAGTTCTTTTGTCGTAGAAATTTGACCGAGCCGATCGGACGCGTTTTGTTGCTGGCGATCGGGCTTATCCTTACTCCGTTGTTGGATTTCCATTGCTTCTATTTTCCCCTGACGGCTGACACCTAATCTACTCGCATCCTGATTCATTATCACAATTTTCTTTCCCGCACCGGCGGGTGTAATATTTTGTATCTCTTCATCTTCCTGACAAATTGGCAGGCACCACATCCACTCGGGAGTCACCTTAATTTTTGTTGATAGTTGGCTAAAGTTTGTCAATCTGAGGACTGATTTTTCATATCTAGCCGATCTTCGGCTGCCGGCTCATTCCTTTTTATCTGGTATCTTTTATATTTTACTAAGGGGAATCACTGATAATTTTATGGTGTGGATCACACACCGACAGTTGCATTCTTGTTTGAAACGGGTATCATAACCGTCAACTTTTTGCTCACAATTACTCCTAGTATCTGGCACAAAGTCTCGTCTTCGGCAGGCTTTCGCGTCTGTGGCATTCTGCCTCATCTGCACTGAAGGAGATATATGTGCAGGGCTAGACAGTTCCCAAATCACGGGCGGGTTTGGGCGCACAAAGTCCCTGTCTGGCGATCGTCCATAACTTCTTTTAAATTATTTTCTTCAACATCTTGACAGGTCTGTATATTTTTTGTATTATCAAATGTAATATGCCTTCAGAGAAGAGAACCGCCAAACTGGCTTGACGCACTCAACTATTAACAATTTGAGGAAAATCGTCTGTGAATTTAGACGCTGTACGCGAGCAATTTGAACAAAGAGCCTTTGATTATGACCGCTTAACTCCTCGCCTCATTCCGCGCTATCGCGAGCAACACGATGTAATATTGCAGTTAATCCCTTCTGAAACGAATGGTAACATAAAAGTTCTGGATTTAGGCGCGGGAACTGGCATACTGTCGGCTCTGAGTATGCAAGCATTGCCTCAAGCAAAAGTCCTCGCCTTTGACATCGCCCAAAATATGCTGAAAATTTGCCAAACTAACTTGTCCGCTTTCGGAGAACGGCTGACCTTGCAGCAAGGAAATTTCGCCGAAGATGATTTCGGCAGCGGTTACGATGTGGTAGTTTCTGGGTTGGCAATCCACCACCTCGACAGCGCAGGTAAACAACAGCTATTTCACAAAATTTTCCACTCCATGAATCCAGGGGGAATCTTGCTAATTCGAGATATTGTGACAGGTGCTACTCCCCGGCTGACTGAGCAATACGAACAGTTGTGGCGGCAGTACATGAAAGCTAACGGAGAAGACGATGCAGCCTGGTTTCAAAAATATTTAGAAGAAGATATTCCCTCCTCTGTGGAAGAGCAGACAAAGTGGCTTGCAGAAGCTGGTTTTGCCGACGTAGGATGTCACTGGCGCTATCTAAATTTTGCTATTTTTGGCGGAGTTATCCCAAGGTAGAAAGCGTTCGACAACATGCAGATTTTTTTGATAATTATCAAAAAATAAAGCTCGTAAAAGTCGCACACTGAAAACTTTTTAATCCCCGGACGCCTAACCTAATTTTGTAGGTTGTTAAAAGCCACTTTTACCCTATAATTCGCGCGTAAAATCCTTCATTTTTTGCGATATGAATAAGTTTCAAAAAACCTGTAGGGGCGGGTTCAATCAAGCGCTCTCTGGCAGTGCCAACAGATTCAATAAACCCGCCCCCACCCCCACAATATAACCCGCTAGTGACATTTGGCAAAATGTGATTTAAAAGCTCAATAAATAAAGTAAAATCATGAGCGATTCTCGCTTAGTAAAAATTAGCAAATACCTGAGCAGACATTTGCGACACGCTCCTGATCGCATCGGCATTCAACTCGCTCCAGGCGGCTGGGTTCCTGTTAGCGAACTCCTCGCTGCGTGCCAAAAAAATAACTTCCCTGTTCAGCTTGCAGAACTCAAGGAAGTAGTCGCGGAAAACGACAAGCAGCGCTTTTCATTTGACTCCACAGGCACTCTAATTCGTGCCAACCAAGGGCACAGCGTAGAGGTTGACTTGCAGTTAGAACCCGCTGTTCCCCCGGCTATTTTATACCACGGAACAGGTAGCACTGCTGTCGAGTCTATTCTCAGTCAAGGAATGAGGAAAATGTCACGGCATCATGTTCATTTGTCGGTGAATATCCAGACGGCGCGCCAAGTAGGTGCAAGACATGGCATCCCGGCAGTCTTTACTGTAGATGCCGCAGCCATGCAACGCGACGGTCATACATTTTACTTCTCGGAAAACAAAGTGTGGTTAGTAGATTTTGTGCCGCCAGCTTATCTCAAAATAACTTGATAATTTTCCTTCTTTTTGTAGAATGTGTGCCACAAAAAATGTAAAATAAGAGTAAGTAGGACTTTGGCAAAATGAGTGCAGAAGATATGGGCGATCGCGAAAACAATTTTTATCAAAACAATTCTAAAAATAGAGGTCTGCTAGGCTCTGGTTGGCGACCTTTTTACCGTCAATTTGATTGGGAATATCTGGTACATTTAGCGTCTAGCGACCCCCAAGAACTAGCTCAAAAAACTTTAGGGGCAGCTAGCGACATTGCCGACGCAATGGGACGACACCAATATACTTGGTGGGCAAATATTTTAAATGTATTTTCGGAAAATACTCGCTACGAAATGGATGAATTTTGGGATTACATTACTCCGCAGCCAGTTTACCCGGATTACCGCTACAAAGACGTTTTAGTTACCGAAACGCCGGTGGTGCAATTGGTCAGCCGCGCTAGCATTCCCATCGACTACGTTCTCAACAAACTCCAAGAGATTACTGTTTTCAAAGTTCTCGATTTGCTAGGGAAACCGGATGCAATTACCCAGTCTTTTATGGAGCGACATTTTTCTTATCCCCCGGAGCGATTTGTTAGCTGGGAACGCTTAGAAGTTTTGGGTACTGTTTATGCTTCTTGGGCCCGATTCGGCTGCTGGGTACAAATTGACAGCTACGACAGGGGAAGACGCTGCTACACTCTGATTTGCCAAGATATTGCGCCGCTCGTTAGCAAGGCAACTTATAATTTAGCGGTGATTCTGGGCGGGTACAAAAGCCGCGTCGGACAGGTTCACAGCCAGTTCCCAATTCGCACGTTTTCTGCGGAGGTTCAAAGTTTTACCGATACAGTTCAGCAGGCAATTCTAGATCAAAATCAGTTGGCTGTTTTGGTTAGTGGCGAACCGGGAACGGGCAAAACTGCTTGGACGCAAGCGGTAGCAAAGGAAATTTTAGTGCCGCTGGGTTATGTGATTTTTATCTTAGACCACGATGCTGTGGAAAATTTTGTGCCACCGAGTTATTTGGAGCGGATTTGTATTATTATCAATGAGGCTGATAATTTGGCTCAAGATCGATCGACTGCAGAGGCACAACGCACTAACAAAACTGAACATATTTTGAGTTTGCTGGATGGCACTTTGTATCAAAGCGTTATCGACGAAAACGGCATTCAATTTCAGCAAAAACTCGTAGTTTTGATGACTTGTAACACGACGGAAAGATTAGATCCTGCAATGTTACGGAAAGGGAGAGTGGATTTTACCAGTGAATTTACGCACAAATTTGTTTGAGCGCTATCTTGGATTATCAAGCTATCTGGCGATCGCACTGGCTACACGATCTCATAGTCGGGGGACAAAACAGAGCACTCCAGTCCCCTCCGACTATTCCGGCGGCGCCAGCGTGATATATGCCTAATGGTCAAACAGCAGTCGGGCACTAGATTTGCTCTTAAGTTGACACTAATGCCTATAGACATATCCCCATCAAAAATGATATCAATGATGGGTGATACCCTCTAAGGGTATCGTCCGAGAGAGCAAATCAGGGAAAAACAGCATTTTTGGTCTCAAACAGAATTTTTCAAACTTGACAGCTATGGAGGAAATCCCAAACCGTGCAAACTAAGCCAGTTCAGCAAAAAAGTCAGGGACTGGGAAGGTACGTTGACGGGACTTTCCCGATCGCCCAACAACCCGCAGAGGCAACCGTGTCGGAGAGTAAAGACAGATTTCGGCGGTTTGTGGAGCGCTCCGCCGAGGCCGTGGCAATGGTAGATTGTGAAATGCGCTATCTGTCGGTTTCTCGTCGCTGGGAAACAGATTGCGGGTTGGGCGACGGCGAGGCGATCGGCCGATCTCATTGGGAACTGTTCCCGAATCTCCCGGAATATTGGGAGCAAAATGCCCAGGCTTGTTTGACGGGAGTTTTGGAATACAGCGAGTTTGTGGCAGGGCGATCGATCGCATCTGTATCAGGAAAAATCGCAAGCGGCTCTGTTAGCGAGCCGGTAAGATGGGTATTTCAACCTTGGAAAAATAACGAAGGTGCGATCGGCGGTTTGATTTTGTTTGCATCTAAGATAGGTGAGGCTTCCGCTCAAACCAATTGCTATAATAAATTTCAGTCCGAGGTCAAAAGTAAGCAGTTAGAAACAATACCGCAACTAACTCAAATTGCCCTCGAAAATGCTGCTGATACAATCTTTTTTAGTACCTCCGACGGTCAAATTTGCTACGCGAACAAAGCCGCTTGCCATCTTTTTGGCTACTCGGAATCGGAACTGCTAAACATGAGGGTTAGCGACATCGATTCGCAGTTGCCAGCATCGGATTGGCGAGAACACTGGGCTCTTCTCAAGCAGCAAAACAACCTCACTTTTGAAACCAGTTACAAAACCAAAGAGGGCGCCAGTTTTTCCGTCGAAGTTAAAGTCAATTATTTAGTATACGGCGGCTGCGAATACCGCTGCGCGATCGCCCGCGACATTTCCGCTCGCCTCGCAGCAGAATCAGCGCTCGTAGAGGCAAAAGAGCAACTTCAAGCAGTTTTGGACGCGGTGCCGGGATTAGTTTCTTGGGTAAGTTCCGATTTGCGTTATTTGGGAGTAAACCGACATTTAGCTAGCGCTTACAAAATGCCAGCCGAACTATTTTTCGGTCAAAAAGTAGGTTTTTTAGAGACAAGTCCCAAATTTAACGATTTAGTATACGATTTCTTTGCAAACCATAAAAAGAAAACATCTCAAGAAGTAACAGCGAGCATCAGAGGAGAAAATAAAACTTATCTAATAGTGGCTCAAAAATACCATAATAATACGGCGGCGGTATTTGTGGGATTGGATATTACAGACAGCAAACAGTCTCTTTTAGCTTTGCAAGAATCCGAAGAACGCCTGCGACAACAAGCGGCAAAATTAGAGCAGACGCTGTTAATTTTGCAGCAAACTCAAACTCAACTGATTCAAACAGAAAAGATGTCATCTCTGGGGCAGTTGGTAGCAGGAATAGCCCACGAAATTAACAATCCAGTTAGTTTTATTTCTGGCAATGTCAGCCACGCCACTGGCTACATTCAAGAACTGCTGCGAACGATCGAGCTTTACCAAAAGTATTATCCCCATCCCGTGCGGGAAATTCAAGATTTGATAGAAGAATTAGACTTAGACTTCATCAAAAAAGACTTGCCAAAACTGCTAAATTCCATGAAAGTCGGTTCGGAAAGGATTCGCGATGTCGTGCGATCGCTCCGCTTGTTCTCGCGTACCGACGAAGCCCAAATGAAGCCGGCTGATATCCACGAAGGTTTGGATAGCACTGTGCTGATTTTGCAAAATCGCCTGCAAGCTAAAGGGGGACGGCCAGGAATTTCTCTAGTTAAAGAGTACGGAGATTTGCCACGAGTTCACTGCTATGCGGGACACTTAAACCAAGTGTTCATGCACTTGTTGACAAATGCGATCGACGCTTTGGAAGAAGGGGGGAGAAATGCCGAAAAGTATGGTAAAATTCAAAATCAGTCTTACTTAGCTTCAGCCAAGTCGAAATCTGAAATATTCAATCCCGAAATTCGGATTCGGACTTCCGTGGTAGGGGAAAACGAAGTTGCGATCGCCATTAGTGACAACGGCCCTGGCATGACTGAAGAAGTCCTCGACTGCATCTTTGATCCTTTGTTTACCACTAAATGTTCAGACACGAGCACTGGTTTGGGTCTAGCAATCTCCCAGCATTTAGTAGTAGAAAAGCACGGCGGTAAGTTGCACTGTGTTTCGCGTCCGGGAGAGGGAACGGAGTTGATAATTAAAATTGCGATCGGCAACGATTAATTAGGTATTTACAAATAGGACATAAGATGGTAATTGAGTGGCTCAAATTTAAAGTACCTCCCGAAAAGTTGGAGGCATTTATTGAGCGAGATGAAGAAGTTTGGACGGCAGGATTGAGAAGTTTACCCGGTTTTTTGGGCAAGGAAACTTGGGTAGATCCGGTACAAAATGAGGTGGTGATACTGATTCGCTGGCAAACTAGAGAATTGTGGAAGTCGGTGTTGCAAAGCACCATAGATGAGCTGGATGCCCAAATGGGTGAGTTGCAAATGCCGATCGCCGAAAGTCGCGAATATCAAGTTAGCAAGTTTTTGCATTAGTTAGTCAGCAGTCAGTTGCTCGTGTTAATTTTTGAAAGATTAATCATGAGTTTTACCTTGATTGCACCGCAGACATCGATTTGGTATTTGGTGGGAGGGGCGATCGCAACTCGTGCAATCATCGCAGTGTTTGGTATTTGGTGTGAAGGGCGATCGCACCACCCCTTGCTTTCCACCTATGCAACCACAGATAACCTGGAAACTTTCGGATCTGATTTGTTGTGCTCTGTGCGCTACCTAGACAGTGACAGACTTGGCAATTTTTGCCAGCAATCGCAACGCTTCATTGACAGAAGCTGAGTCTCGAAATATTTCTGCTACGTCTGGATCGAGAATCACAACATTACTTGATTTCATATAGGCTTCATAGTATTTGCCACGGACACCACCTGAAAAATCGTATTCAGGTCTCATCTCGTCATTAATTGTTACTTCAGGTTCCTGACTCATAGCTTTTTCTCTCTTGTCGGGTGGCTAAACGGGCGCTGATTAAACGCACTTCACCTTCTCGTTCTGTATGGGACACAACAAAAAGGCGCTGTAAATTTGACTGACCGATCGTTAAAAGACGGAACTCACCTACAGAGTGGTTAGGGTCAGAAATTGTAATAGCTAGTGGATCTCCGAAGACAGTGACAGCTTCTTCAAAAGACACACCATGCTTTTTGGCATTACTAATCGCTTTGTTTGAGTCCCACTGAAACTTCATAGATCTATTCTACTCTCAAGCAGAAGAGGGAGGTTGGCAATTGCCTAGCTTACTGCTCTATTTTACTATTTAGGGCAAAATGGCGAAAATCAAAAATGTCAATGTGACTAACTTCTAGGAACTCATAGACGAGGAGGGATGTTGAACTGCTGCTGTAGCGCTGTCATGGCTCTCTCGGCCCGAATACCTTCACCTCGCTCGAAGCTTTCGAGTCCTTTGCGGATACCGATGATGGCTTCGAGGTAGTCGATACGCTCTAGCAGTTGTTCGTAGGTATTAAGTTGGGGGTTTGGAGTGGATTTTAGCGATCGTACCAAACTGAGAAGATCCGCAAGCAGTTCGTCAGGGGTGCTATCGATTTCTTGGATGAGGAGTTCTTTGATGGTCATCGCGGCATCTCACGAGGATTGATACTTTGATTGTAACGGCGATCGCACTTCGTACAATCATCGTAGTGTTTGGTATTTGGTGTGAGGGGCGATCGATCTTGATGCGTGATGGGCGATCGCTAAGAGTGCAATCATTGCATTACACCGCTGCGTGTTGATAACCAACGCTCTAAAGATTTATGACTTTCGCCACGCAAGCCGACTTGCTAACGCCCAATGCTATCAATTCGCTCTATCAATAAAAATCTTTGACCATTAAGCATTGGCTAATTCCTTCTCAATCTTTGCGATCAGCTCTACTTCGTTCAGGTATTCAGTGTAATCTCCTTGTTGAATGTAGAGTACAGCAGCTTGCTGGAAGTCTCCAATTGATCCCTGCTTGTCCCCTAGCTGATAGCGACGAACTCCTCGTAAATCATAAGCTTCAGCGTTATTGGGATTTAGTCGAAGATATTGAGTGAGATCATTGACCGCTCCCTGTTTATCTCCCAAATTATAAAGTTGATCGCTTCGGACATAATAGGCATTAGCATGATTAGGATCTAATTCAATGGTGTGAGTTAAATCTACAATTGATCCCTGCAAGTCTCCCGATTTATAACGGACTGTTGCCCGAACAAAGTACACTTCTACCTTATATTCTGGATTCATCTGGATACATTTAGTGAAGTCGGCTATTGCTTCTTGCGTATTGCCCAATATTCCGTAACATTTACCTCGATTCAAGTAAACAGATGAATGATTTGGTCCTAGCTCAATAGCTTTAGTTAAATCAGCAATCGCACGCTGATAATCTTTGACTTTTAAACGACTAGCACCTCGCTGTCCGTAGGCAAGTGCCGAGTTAGGATCTAGTTTTATTGCTTGGTTACAGTCTTCAATAATAGCACCGGGCAGATCGTCCAAGCGATCTCGACAAGTAGCTCGAAGAGCATAAGCGTAGGAACCACTATTGAGTTCGATAGCTTGATTTAAATCGCTTATTGCGCCTAGCCAATCTTTCATTAGATAGCGAGTAAGACCTCTCTTCGTGTAAGCATCAGCAGCATAACTGGTACCTAGATTAATTGCTTGAGAGTAATCATTAAAGGCTCCTTGGTTATCTCCTAGTTCCTTACAGACAAAACCTCGCACATAATAAGCATCTGCGGAATAAGGATTTAACTGAATATACTGGTTAAAATACTTAAACGCGCCGTGATAATCTTTTGCGTTAAACCTTTCAATACCTTGGCTATATATATCAGCACTCATAATAAGTTTTCTTCTTTTTTTTTTGGATATGTTAATTGGGATAATTTAGATTATAGCAGTTGTAATTCTTTAGTCATTATGACATAAATTCACTTTCATATACTTTGTATTTGGTGATATTTAAATATCAACTCGATACTAAACGCTGATGAAAGTTGGGTTTCCTTGCGTCAACCCAACCTACAGGAGAGGAGCGATCGCACTACAACAGCCGCATTGCACTACAGCATTCCTTTCTCTCTGAGAAACGCCAAAGCAGTCCCAACGACTTCATTTTGTCCAAAACGACTGCGATCAGAATCAGTAGAATGATAGTCACGGATATTACCTTGGCTATCGAACTCTACTAAAAAGTGAGGATAGTCATCATTAGCCTTGTATTTGCCCGCCTCGCGGATCATCAGAGCGCCCTTATTTGTAACTTTTGCTTCCATACCATCACCCGCAGGTTCCCATGTACTCATTATTTTGTCCTCCGTTAGAAATTTAGACTTGAATATATCTCCCATCATTATCTTAGAAATAAAAGCTTTGTCTAGTCCCAAAATGTCTTATTTTGCCAACAAATTTTTACCTAATTTCAATCTCTTCAATCTAACTTTGTACTAAAATATTTCAAAATATACTAAAATGTATAAAACTGTGCTATGATTGCATCTAACTAACCAGATAAATATTAAAAAAATGTTAAAATTAGCTGATGATATAGTATTTGCTAAAACAGGTCAGCACCTTGATGATTTACAAGAAGCGGTAATGCGTGGAACTCTACAACACGAGACATATAAGCAAATAGCCAAGGACTTTGACTGTTCTGAAAGTCGTGTTAGGAATGCGGCTTCAGAACTATGGCAAATATTCTCAAAAGAGTTAGGAGAAAAGGTTAGTAAAACGAATTTTCGATCGGCAATGGAGAGGTTCCAAGTCTCTAATGTTTCAAACTTTGCACAAAACGTCAGCGAGCAACACATCAGTGGTAGTTTTAACACCTGTGGAGAAGCTAGACACCCACCAGAACAAAGAAACTCAAATCAATTAAATGACGAAAAATCTAACTCAAAACAAACCAAAACTCTACATCAAGATTTAAGCGAAATGCCGGAGTTGGGTAATTTCTTTGATCGCACCCCCTCTCTTAACACCCTCACAACCTGGATTCTACAACAAAACTGTCGCCTCATCACCATCACCGGTATCAGCGGAATCGGCAAAACATCCCTAGCAGTACAACTCGTACAACAAATCAAAGACGAGTTTGAATACGCAGCTTGGTACACACTAGACGAATTTCCCACCATAGATAAATTTCAATCTAACCTAATACAGCTTTTTTCCCAGTCAGAAAAACAAGATTCATCCCCAACAAACCAGAAACGCTTACCGCTGATTAAATATTTACAAAACCATCGCTGTTTAGTAGTCTTAGATGACATTCACAACCTTTTCTGTAGCGGCGAATTGGCAGGAAAATATCAACCAAAATACGAAGAATATCGCTCCCTATTCAAACAAATAGAAAAATTATCCCATCAAAGTTGCTTGCTGCTAGTCGGTTGGGAACCGCCGAAAGAAGTTCCTCAACTCACCAGCGAAAATACTCCCATTCATACCTTACAACTCACTGGTTTAGACACCGCAGCCACCGGAGAAATACTCAGAGATAAAGGATTAACAGAAATCGAAAACTGCGAAGCACTCATTCACCGCTACCAAGGCAACCCCTTCTGGTTAAAAAGCGTGGCGACTTTGATTCAAGAGTTGGGAATCGGCGCCAGTGAGTTATTAATAGATGATACCATATTGTTACCCGAAGATTTGAAAGATGTTTTACAGCAGCAGTACGATCGCACTTCCGAACTAGAAAAACAAGTCCTGTCCTTGTTGGCGACAGAAAACCAGCCAGTCAACTTCGCCAAATTGCTACAAAACGGACAAATATCATCATCCGATTTGCTAAACGCATTGCAATCTCTATCGCGGCGCTGCTTGCTCGAAAAACAGGAAAGTCTTTACACTTTGCCACCTGTACTGAAGCAGTATATCAAAACTAGACGATCGCACTTAACAAACATCGACAGTGAATAAACATTTCAAACAACACCGCTTGTCAACTCTTGTTTTCTCAAATTCGGCAACAATGCCAAAACATCCAAATACCACCACCAACGCTGAGGTGTAATCTCCTCAAATTTGCGCTTCTGCATTAAATCCACAAATCTCGACAACTCCTCATAAAACTCCCTTGCTTGTTCAACTAACCGTCGATCTGCATTTGCTAATAAACCTTTCTCTTCCTCACTCAGTTGAGATTCAACTTTTGCCAACTCATCTCTAAGTTGCAACATTTCTAAATGTTCAGCCCCACTCACATCAGGAAATTCAACCATTACACAATAGTTTTTTACCAAAATATTCATAACAAATCCTTCACTAAACCTACATAAATAAACATTGAATTAGCCAGGTAGCTTTCCGGTTCCTTTGGAGGAAAAGCCGTTTCTAAAACTCCATCCAAGCCCATCATTACCAGCCATATTGTGTTATTTACACTGCTGGTAACGGTCGGATAAAACGTTTCTCCGTAGACATACACATAAACTTTAGCATCAGCATCCCTGACAATTAAACTGATAACTCCATTATATTCTTCAAGGGTCGCATCCGGCCCTAAATGACCTAAATTAATCCTTTTGAGTAAATGAGGCATTGCTTTTCCAGGTTTCCAGAGAATTCCGTCTCTCACCCGCTCAATTGCTTGCACAATCTCTAATTGCCTACCTTCATCAAAAATCAACTTTAACCTTGCCTGAAAAAAAAGTTAACTGCAAACAAACATATTATAACCTATAATAGTTAACTGTTAACAGTCTGTGCTATCATAGAATACAAAACTTATTGAGTCGAGTTATATGACCACAATAACTACAGTCACAACAGCCTCAAAACTCGCTGATTACTACATCTGGTTCGCGAATGATGTAGGCTCCTATCTCAGCAACCACAAGCTACAAAAACTCTTGTACTACGCCCAAGCATGGTATTTAGCATTTGAGGATACACCGCTGTTTGATGAAGATTTTGAAGCTTGGATGCACGGGCCGACTATCCCGGCTTTATTTTATGAATACAAAGAACAATTTGGCTGGAAGCCAATTCTGAAAGAAGTCGAAAAACCCGAGTTTCCCGAAGAAGTACAAGAGTTTTTAGACGAATTATCCGATGATTACCTCTTTCGGGATGCCTATGAGTTAGAATTGATGGTGCGCCGTGAAGATCCTTGGATTAATGCTAGAGGTGAGTTGCCAAGAGATGAACCTTCTCATGCTATTATTACGAAGGAATCAATGAAAAAATTTTACAAAACCCGTGTCATCGAAGAAGCATAAAAAAAGACAAGATACAGACATTCGCAGTCAGCCATCTTCAGCAAGGAGAGAGGTTGTCAAGATCCAAATTCCCGAAGGAATTAGTTTTTCTTTCAGGTATTATCAGGATGATAAAGATAAGTTTTCCATTGGCGGGAGAGATGCTAAGTATCTAGCATCTCTATTGAGAAGGCTGCGCGATTTGTCCCAATTGAACGCTCAAGAAGTTATCAATAATCAGAGTAAAAGTTTGCGATGTCATGGTATAGTTTGGAAAAATACAACTGAGCCTAATGGCTTTGGGATTCCCAATGAAGCTGCGCTAGTAAATGTTCCCTACCAGTTTCAAATATCTGCTAATGAATACGGCAGGGTGCATGGCTTTTTTAGTGAAAATGTTTTTTATATTGTCTGGCTAGACCCAGACCACAATCTTTACAGTTGAAATTATAATAAATTTTGAAAAAAACACAATATTCCACATTCCCGACAACTTCGGCGAAGTTGGAAATCTAAAAAAAGAGCGTTACTCATCAGTCATTTTCAGGACTTACGCATCAAAACAAAAGAAACGGGGTTTTTCATCGAATCTGTGGCTGCGACAAAATATTCTCGCAAAAAACCCGGTTTCTGGGCCCCCGTGCGTAAGTCCTGTTTAAGAAAATTTAGCAGAGAGAGCTGAAATAAAATTAACGCTTAAAAAGCCTACGCCTAGTACGAGAATGATAAAGATGGCGATACTGAAAATAGACTTTAGCCGATCGCCAATTCCGGGTTTTTCTGAGTTCATTGGTCAATTTTTGCAGTAAATTTGAGAGGCGCAATTCAGAAAAAGTAAATTATACCAATAAGCGAACAAAAATGCAACTCCAGACACGCTCCAAATCCCGATCGCCCTGAGTAAGTCGCATTTTTTAATTTTTAATCTCAAATCTAAAATCTAAAATAGTCTTAGGCATTGTTTGGTTGGGCACAGCAGCCGCGAAAGTCGATCGCCCAAACCCGATGGCGCTAACTCCTGTAAAATAGAGGGCGCGTTGGGGCGAACCTTTTAACAGCCGGAATTGGGCGCGATCGCCACAGGCTCCCAAATACATAATAATATGGCAGTCATCCTTAACTTACTCACAAAGGTAAAAATAGAAGAGTGCCAAGAAATAATCTAAAACATATAACTGAAAAAAGGATAGAAATCGATGCTCCACCCAGTCTCGCAACCTTACCCACAACGAGCAAATACTATGACCCAAAGAGCCGTGCGGAAGCCAAAACCCTCTGTTGCAAACCACTTGAGACCAAGTTTTCCTCAAAGGCACTGGCTGGAGCTGGCAGAGTACGCCTCTCTGGCGGCCTCTGGTGTGGGTTCCCTGGCGGTGGCAGTGTCGGGTCAAGCTTTTTACGGGGTGGCTCCCCTAACTTTGGCTTTGTCGCTGAATGTTGCTAACCGGTATCGGTTCGAGCAGCAAGTGCGGGTGCATCAAAATTCGGAAATGGCCCAAGTCCAAAAGTCTGTCAATAAAGTCGAAAAAACGGCGGTGACGGTAATTGTTAAATTACGCAGGCAGTTGTCAGCAGATATTGCAGCGCTGCGCCAGCAAATGGCTGCACTGCCTAGGCATGAGGCTTTTGAGGAGTCGATCGATATTCAGCGGCAGTTACTAAGTTTAGGAGAGTCGGTAGCTTCTTTGCAAGAAATCGTGGCGTCTGCTGTGCTCGATGTCCGCCAGCAGGTGAGCGAACAAGTGCAAGATTTATCGGTTGGCCAACGGGCGAATCTCCAAGCTGTGGAACAGGCTATAGAGCAACTGCAAAGTGCGACGCAAGGCTTGGCAGAAACTTCTATCAGCCGAGACGACTGGGAAGTAGTAAATACTCGATTTTTGGAAATCCAGAAAGTCATGGCCAATTTGCAAAGCCAACTGCTAGCTCCCGCACACCAATCGAGTGCGGATTTGTCGATTGTCCAAGCTCAAATCCACCGTTTGGAACACGAGCAGCAAGAAGTTGTCAAACCTCACCTCAAACGCTTAATCTCAGTTGTCAAGGAGTTGCAGCACACACCAGATAACCGTCAGTAGTCATTAGTCAGCAGTCATTAGTCATCAGTCAGAAGGAATACTTTTCCCATCGGACACGCTGGACACTCTCCGACTCTGTGACTCACGCCCGATCGAGTCCTACTTTTTCGACAACTGTGTTAAAAGATTAAAAGCTAATCTGTCTAGTTCACCAACAAAATGAGTCTGAAGCCCCGTCCTTCGCTTGACGGCTTTGTGTTAGAACATTTAGAAAGGCAAGTAAGAACAACCATCTACGTGTTGAAACAATCTCAAAAGGTGTAACTCCTGATTTAGCTCGCCTCGACTCGATCGTAGTCTGGTTAAACAAGCAATAGTGAATTGTTGAGCGTACCTAACTGGCTTGGTGATGGACTCTGAAAGTATAAAAAGACAAAAGTAAGCGCAATTGCAATACTTCTGGTATTAGTAGTTGTTTTGAGCGTGTAGAGGCGATTTGTCAGCGCCTTTAAGACTCAAATTGTGGTCTTAAGAATCTTCGTGGCTTTAGCCCGGAGAGTGTCAACTGTTTTCAACCTGTTACAAGAAAAATCATGACTGCAACCGTAACTATTGCTGATAACCCGTTACTAATCGGTCAAGGATTGCCCCCATTTGACGCGATCGAACCACAACACGTAGTCCCCGCCATCACCCAACTGCTGACCGAACTAGAAGCCTCGCTAGCTGCCTTAGAAGCCTCTGTAGAGCAGACTTGGAGCGGCTTAGTAGAACCATTGCAGCGACTCGGAGAGCGTTTAAATTGGAGCTGGAGCATTGTCGGACATTTGATGGGTGTGAAAAATAGCCCGGAACTGCGATCGGCTCACGAAACAGTGCAGCCGGAAGTAGTAAAATTTTGGAGCAAGCTCAGTCAAAGCAAACCGCTTTATGAAGCTTTTAAAGCACTGCGGGCTAGTGAAAATTGGGACAGGTTAGAGTCAGCTCAAAAGCGAATTGTCGAAGCCGCTCTCCGAGACGCCCAACTCTCCGGCGTCGGTTTAGAAGGCGAGGAAAAAGATCGTTTTAATGCCATTCAATTAGAATTAGCCGAAATTACTACCCAATTTTCCAATCACGTCCTCGACGCTACCAAAGCATTCAGCATCACCCTCACAAACAAAGACGAAATTGACGGTTTGCCGCCGAGTTTGTTGAGTTTAGCAGCTCAAGCCGCTCGCAGCGCCGGCGAAGAAAATGCGGATGCCGAAAACGGCCCTTGGCGGATTACTTTAGACTTTCCGAGTTACGGCCCTTTCATGCAGCACAGCACCCGCGGCGACTTGCGCGAAAAGTTGTACAAAGCTTTTATCGGCAGAGCAAGTAGCGGAGAATTGAATAACTGGCCGTTGACCGATCGCATTTTAGCTTTGCGCCAGGAAAAAGCTGCTTTGCTGGGGTTTAGCAGTTATGCCGAATTGAGCTTGGCGAGCAAAATGGCTCCCGACGTGACAGCAGTGGAAGCTTTGTTAGAAGAATTGCGCTTAGCTAGTTATGATGCTGCTGTCAAAGATTTAGAAGAATTGAAAGCTTTTGCTGCCGAAAAAGGCGCGGCGGAATCTGGGGATTTAAAGCACTGGGATATTGGTTTTTGGTCGGAACGGCGCCGAGAAGAAAAGTTTGCTTTTAGTGCCGAAGAATTGCGACCTTATTTTGCTTTACCACAGGTATTAGAGGGGTTATTTGGATTAGTAAAGCGGCTGTTTGGCGTGACAGTAACTGCGGCGGACGGTCAAACTCCTGTGTGGCACAAAGATGTGCGCTATTTCCAAATAGATGATGAAGCAGGAAATACGATCGCCAATTTCTATTTAGACCCCTACAGCCGCCCCGAAGAAAAGCGCGGCGGTGCTTGGATGGACGAGTGCGTGGTGCGCGCTAAATTTGTCGAAGCGGGAAAAACAACCACGCGGTTGCCGGTGGCTTATTTGGTGTGCAACCAAAGTCCTCCGGTTGACGGCAAACCGAGTTTAATGACTTTCTTGGAAGTCGAAACTTTGTTTCACGAATTCGGTCACGGTTTGCAGCATATGCTGACAACGGTAGACTATCCGGGGGCTTCTGGCATCAATAATGTTGAGTGGGATGCGGTGGAATTGCCCAGTCAATTTATGGAAAATTGGTGTTACGATCGCGCGACTTTGTTCGGGATGGCAAAGCATTACGAAACCGGGGAAACTTTGCCGGAACACTACTACCAAAAACTGCTAGCAGCGCGCCACTACATGAGTGGCACCGTCATGCTCAGGCAAGTACATTTTAGCAGCGTTGATATCGAATTGCACCACCGCTATCGATCGGGCGGCAGCGAAACTGTGGCCGATGTCCGCAACCGTATCGCTAAAACTACGACTGTTTTGCCTCCTCTGGAAGAAGACGCATTTTTGTGCGCTTTCGGACACATTTTTGCGGGTGGCTATGCGGCGGGGTATTACAGTTATAAATGGGCGGAAGTGCTCAGCGCTGATGCTTTTGCGGCGTTTGAGGAAGCGGGTTTGGAAGATGAAAGTGCGATCGCCTCTACAGGTAAGCGCTTCCGAGATACAGTGTTAGGATTGGGCGGCAGTTTGCACCCGATGGAAGTGTTTAAAACTTTCCGGGGACGCGAACCGAGCACTAAAGCTTTGTTGAGACACAGCGGTTTAGTTGCTGCTTAATCTGGCTTAATCTAATCTGGAATAATTGGGGATTAATGCGGGTGAATTTCTTTGCATTAATCCCTGTTTTTTTGTTGAAGAAGATTTGGGCATATCCTGTATGTTTAGGGTGTTTATACAGCATATTCCATGTATATGTAGTACACACTATCTTGTAGTAAATAAGGTGCGGATACACCCATCAATCTGCAAGTTCTATTTAAAAGGTCGATAAAACTTACAGATTGACGGGTGTATCCGCACCAAACAGCAGGCGATCGCTCTTCTTGTGTGTACCACATCTACATGGAATATGCTGTATCTCAAATGAGTTCAAAAGAACCACTCTTGACAGGATGATCCTTTATATCTTGCCCTTAAAGTCAAGTACAATTTATCCCAAATTAGATGAGCTTACCCTGCTGTTTCAACCCCCATACAGTCCGGAAGTAAACCCCATAGAAAGACTGTCGGGCTACGTAAAAAAACAATTGAAATGGTTGAGATTTGACCAAATAGAAGAGTTGAGAGCAGCGGAGCAAAAATAGTTAAATAAGTTGACGTTGGAAGTTATTGCTTCTTTGAGGGGAGGGAAATTTATTTGATAGGATATCTCTGTAGCAGGACTTTAGGAAATTGGTAAGCTGTCGCGCATTTAAATTGTATATTCAGGGCGGGCAGGACGCCCATCCCACAAGACTTTGATTTTTTTTTGACATACAATTTAAAGGCCGCAACAGCTTATAAGTCGGCGCTTTAAAACGCCACTATGTAAACGATGTAAAATGTCTAAATGATCTCTACTGGCTAACTTAAGCCTATTTACATACTGTTACAGTATTCGGTTTAATCCCGCCTACCTACTTAAAACCCCTGTTAGTTTTGCCAGTTCCGGTGGAAAGGAAAATGAGTTGGTCGCTCCATTGTTTATAGTTGCTGTGGGATCTGATAGTTGCCAAGAAAATGTAACCCACTAAAGAATACTTGATAACCTATGGAACAAGTGCGATCGCCCAGTCGAGTTGGATGCTATTAAGTTTGAGAAAAACATCTAAATCTAATGACGATCGCTCGCCTCAACCATTGCCTTTACAAAACCTCCGATTTCCGTGGCTACCTTAATGAAACCTGTCTCAATCATAGGCAGAAGGATTCTTAAGGCAGTTGACTGTACGCCAAAACCATATCGGGAGCATCACATACTTGACTTTCGGTGACTGGATTAGGCCGCGTTGAGTAGGCAATAGCGTGCATATGTTTTACGCGAGCTTGAAAAGTCTTCTCAAATGTGTGCTGTTGAGCAAACTTGAGGGACTTGAACGACATCGATTTAATTTCTTCCCGGTTGTGGCTGAGTTCTGCAATTTTCTTCGCCATCTGTTTAGGCTGATTCATTGGCACAACCCATCCCGTCTCCGACATTTCTGCAATTCCCTCGAATGCTTCGTTAGCATAGCCAACAATCGGCACGCCAGCAGCCATAGTTTCTATGTAAGTACAAGAAGGATCGCCCTGCCGGTGACAGCAAACAAACAAATCAATATTGTTCTTCACAAAGGGGAAGAAATCTGTTTTAAAGTCAGGCACTCCGAGCATTTTTACACAATCATTAAGTTGATTGGCCGCTATTTGCTGGTGCATCATCTCTTCTAATTCACCAATACCACTGATGAACATTTCAAATTTCACCTTCAGTTGTTTGAGTTCTTTAGCGACCTCAAGTAAATGATCTGCTCCTTTCATCTTAATTAGGCGACCTGAGAATACTAGCCGCAGAGGCATATCTGGAGAGCGGTTTTCAGTGCGCCGTTCAATATCAGCTTCTGTTGCTAACATATCCTCGCTAATCCGCGTGTCAAAGAAAAACTGTGGATTGCGATTGATATGCTTGTATTCTTGGTAAGTAGGGGTGCCGTTGCACTGCAATCCATCTGCCATTGCGATTGCCTTGCGCTGCTTATATTCCTGAATGTAAGTCCAAATAATTCTCCGCAAACGGAGCAAGGGATTGCTCGTACTCACATTCACGATCTGTTTGCGAGTTTTCAGACTGTATTCGGAAACGTAAATACACGGTACTCCCGCTATTTTACACACTTTACTGATATGGTTCTGTCTGTATTCCGGGGCTGCCAATACCAGCGAACTCTGATGCTGATGTAGTAAAGCTGGGGTGATTTTGTCAAAAGAAATTATTTCCAGTTTGAATGGCAATTCATCAAGTTTGAATATTTTTGAATCTATCTGGTCGTTGTCTTTTTTCGTTTCTTCCATCATCACCGTAATAGAGCCCGACCAATACTCGGCTAACTCACCAACTGCTTCAATCAATTTGCGGGTGAGTAAAACTTCACCGTTTGGCAAAAGCTTTACTTTGAGTGGCTGTACGATAGTCAGATTGTTGTTAGTAAGCATAGGTTAGGGACTCCCTGATTGTAAGTTTTTACGGTTGATGCGGTAGTGAATCTTTGCTGTTCTTGGCAAGGGCTGTTTATCAATATAACAGACATTTACCGAATTTTAATTTCGCCCCCTGATACGAGAAGCATTTCAGACTCGGTTTCGGAGATATCTAATACTTAAGATTGATTCAGCAACTGGATTAGACCTTTATTATTTAATGGGAGGTCTGTTTGATATGTAGCAATCATCTGCGATCTACGTATAAGTGTCAATAATCTTTTCCGAGCTTTACTAAATCTTTATAGTTTAGCGGTCAATTATAAAGAAAAGTGCAATTTTAGGGTGAATTTGGTTAAAGCAAGGGCTGTTCTAAGTATTTATACTTAAGTAAAATCATCTAACTAGCAAGAATGAGCGCGAGTTGCGAATACGGCGATCTCAATGCTTTAAGTAAGTCGATGGGAAAAAACGCCCCTAGGTAAACGAGGGCAAAGTCTCTAAATGCTCTCTAATGGCTGACTTAAACCTGTTTACATGGTGTTACATTATGCGGTTTAAGCAGGTCTACGTAATGAAACCATAGATTTATAACAAATTTATTATAAACTTTACATAAATATATATCTTGTAATATAATAATATTTTTTGACAATTCCCCTGGCGAAGTAGAAGGAATAAAAAAAAATTTTACCCCTTCTGTCTTCGCTAATGCGAAGCTTTGATGCTGAACTTTTCTTTTATAAACCGGATATAAAGGTGCTTGAAAGCCGACTTCACCACGCGGGGCATACCAAAGTCGATCGCCATCATGCTTTCGGGCAACTTCCAATCTAAAACCTTGAGATTTTCCGGCTGCAAAAGCGGAAAATCAAGATCCTCTAAATTCGAGCAAAGCCCCAATCTCATCGCCGCAGCTACAGTGGGAACCGCCTCCGGATCAGCATTAATAATTTCCACTAAAGTTCTGTCCAAAGCAAACACATCATCAGAGGCGGCCAAAATTCCCAAAAACTTAGGTTCGCCGCCACTTGGCCCGTTACCTTCGTGACCGATAATTCCATCCAAAATCGTCAAATTTGGGTTAATTGCCCGAGCAGTTTCTACGAGCATTTCACCGAATCTGGCGCTATCTTTGCCAGCTTCCATGTGCCACCAAGCCTTCATTTTGCCGGGAACGCAGCCGAACAAATTTTTCACGCCCATTGTCACCGTTAATTGAACGTGAGATTTGAGTTTGGGCAAATTAATCACTACATCCGCTTCCATTGCTTCTTTGCAAATTCGCAGATGATTGAAATCTTTGCTGACTGTTTCGTAGCGTTTTCCTTGAAACTCAACAACTGGCAAATTCAGTTCTTCCAACAGAGGCAAATAACCATTAGCTTTTGCCACACCCATCGCGCTACCAAAAGCCGGACTATCGCCTAAAAAGGGTTTTCCTCCCGCCTCAATGACCATTTTAGCGACGCAGTAAACCAATTCTGGGCGGGTGACACATTCTTTTGTAGGGCGAGAACCGGTGAGGAGATTGGGTTTGAGTAAAACCCGATCGCCCGATTTGACAAAAGCCGAGATTCCGCCCAAGGGTGCGAGCAAACTTTCTAAAGATGTTTGTAAAATTTGGCGATCGTAGGAATTGGCCTGAATTAAGCTAACAGCAGACATAATTATGAATTCCTTGGTAATTGGTTATCGATCTGGAATAATATACCTCTTGAAAAAAAGATATATGTTATCATCACAGGTGTTAAATTGAATCCCCTAGAGCCAACTCATAATTGTAAATTGCTGACAACAAATTACAAAGCAGACCATAACGACTCGACAATATTTTAAAAAATTTGAGACTTCGATTAACCTGTTCAATTCCCTATTCGCTCCTGTGCTAAAACTCTATTGTAGTCTTTTTCTCAAAGATACAGTTTCCCCTTTTTAGGTTGATTTTTAGGGAGATAACTATTGGTGCGCTCATCCTTTATCCCTTGATAGCCACTATCTTGTAAGCTATTTGTTTCGGCATGAAAATTAATTTTATTTTTTAGTCAAATTAAAATCTTGGTAATGCTCCGAGCCAAAAGCAGTGAGGAGTTGGGATTCAATCAACTAAAGCAAACATTTTCATTATATCATAAAAATCTTTTGCAAGAGGTCTAATAGGGACTTCTCCAGTGCGCTTTTGAGGAGATATCGCAGGAGTCACCCATTTTTTTGCACCTGCCAAAAATAAATCATATCAAATCCTTGATAGCAAAGGATTTGATATGAAGCAAATACTCTTCGCCCGGAATTGGTATAACGCAGTTTCTACAATTTGTCGATCGACCTTTTGGCTTGCTCTGCCAGATTTTTAACCGCATTTTTTGCATCTTCGGCTGCGTGGCGGGCAGCCGCTTCGGCTTGTTTGGCTTTGCCTTCAACCTGGTCTTTTCTGTTGCCCGTAATATTACCGAAAATTTCCTGAGCTTTGCCTTCTAAATTTTTGCCGATCGCCTTCGCTCTGTCTTCTGTAGTCATGATAAGCTCCGTTTGGCAAGTTGCTTTAGTAACATTGTAAAATCAACTCGCCTGCAATTGCCTTTAACTTCATATTAATTTATATTCTGCTTGACCTCGGTGTTCTTCTGATGATTTACTTCCGGCAAACTCGTCACTCAAAAAGCCAAGGATTTTTTTTGACAACTGTATACATCCGCAAAATGCGTCATAAAAAACTATTTCAAACTCGCCGCAGCAACTTTAATCGGTTCCAGCAATTCTAACGGCAAATGCAGCATATTCAATTGGGTGCTATCTGCTGCTTTCCTTTCCGGATCGGGGCCGTGATAATCGCTGCCACCAGTTGCCAGCAAACCGTAATGAAGACACAAATCTTTCAACTTTTGGATTTGGCTAGAACTGTGGCTGGGATGGTATACTTCAACTCCCATTAAACCAGCATCTACTAATTCTTTTAAGACTTCTTCAACAGCGCCGCCGCGAAATAAATAAGGGTGAGCCCAAACTGGTACTGCGCCACAACTTTTCAGTAAATCAATCCCTTCGACGATTGAGAATTTCTCGTAATGAACATAAGCCGGGCCGTCATCTCCCAGCCAGCGATCGAATGCTTCCCGCGATGATTTGGCGTGACCGGCTTTTACAAGTGCAGAGGCAATGTGAGGCCTTCCGGGTGCCATTCCTGGGGATGTTTTGGGCAGTTCGATCGCGTATCCCATTGCTGCTAATTTTTCTACCATTTCCTGCGATCGGCGAAACCTTCCTTCCAGGCGATCGTTCAAAGGAACGCGCAACTTATTTGCATCAGGATAAAAACCTAAAATGTGCAGGGAACGGCCGTTGTGAACGGTGCTGAGTTCTAGTCCGGGGACTATTTCAATACCGTGCAAAGCAGCAGCGGCGAAGGCTTCATCCCAACCCGACATCGTATCGTGATCCGTGACAGCCAAGGCGCGAACCCCCGATGAAGCGGCGGCGGCTACGAGTTCGGCAGGAGTGAGAGTGCCATCGGAATAAGTTGTGTGACAGTGGAGTTCTAGCATTTTTTTCGGTAAGTTAAAGTCTGCGAAATCGGCAATTATTCCCCTCACTCATGCCACATATATCGTCATACTATTTTAGATTTTAGATTTTAGATTTTAGATTGGGCATGAGTGACAATATAAGGGTTGGGAGCTTGTCTACTGTTGCATTTTTTTTCGTAACTGGTTTCACAACCAGCAACATTTTTTTTATGTTTATCGTTATTTGTATTTGTAATAACTTCTTGCGCCTTTAATGGGTACACATTTATGCTTATTCAAACTCGGCATGACATGGGTTTCAGCCCGCCTTTGCAGTTTAATTTAGATGCAGAACAGCTTAGCTATTTCTTGATTTCTCGCATTGGGTAAAGGACACCCTCTGGCAATTTGGGAGGAACCGGCGATATTTCAATACTTTGTATGTTGTGAACTGGGATAACTACCAGTTTATCTGCCAATTCGAGAATTACCGGGTCTGCTGTCAACATTTTATGCAGGCGAGTCCCTAAAGTTGCTTGCTCTCCTACTGTTCCCTCTGGCGCAATGAACTGGAAGTGTTGCTGTTTGCCGTTGGTATAGTGGATTGTCAGATTGATAATTCCTTCTGGGTTGGTTGCTTGCATAATTTTTTTCCCTAACAGTCGATCGGGACTTCGCAAAATTAACAATAAATCAAAACTGGCGATCGCACCACCGTTGGAAAGCTCGTTGCAAAGCTTTTGACCAAACCAGGCTGTCGGCACGAAAGTTCGGTTCCTGCTAATTTTATCACAAAAACTGTACGGAAACTCGCCAACTTACCCAGTATACAATTGGCAGTCGCGCTGTCTTCGCTCCTCAATGCGCGAGAGCCTTCGCCAGAAATATTTGGTCGATCGGGCTTTCTTCTATGCCAGTTAGCAAAGTGGCTCAATTTAGCCTCTGTAGCGACTTGACTCAAAGCGGTCTCAAGTCTTACAGCAGAGGCATTTGAGCGCTTTGGGTGTCACGGTTTGTCGAGGGGGGAACTGTGGAGGTTAGGATAGCGGCATTCTGCTGTCACTGACGTAGAGGATTTTTTTATAAATTAATAACATAACATTCAGGTACAGCTTATGAAATCCACACTTTGTTTTCCCGAAACTTCTCTTCACTCTAACGCAGTCACTGTTAATAATAAGGCTATTGACTCTTGTATCCTTACTGCTTGGATTGACTTAGTAGGAGGAGATTTTGAAAGCTTGGGAGGAGATGATTGGCTTCCCTTGTGCGGCGACATAGATGACGGCGAAATTTACCGGGAATGGTTTTTGTGGCAAGACAGCGAAGTGACTCAAGAATGGGAAGCTTACGATCCCATTACTAATTATCGAGTTGTGGCACCTAGCCGAGAAATGATGATTGCTAAAATCGACCAAATAGAAGATGCCAGAACAATTTAGTTGAGAAGGAGAAGGTTAAATCTTGATTTTCAACTTTAATAAAAATTATGTAAACAAACCCGGTTTCTCCCAACCACACTCAAGAAACCGGGTTTTTCAGACCTCAAATCTAGGTGTGAGTTGAGTCCTACTGGTTGAACATAATAATTTATCTCGCTACTGCTTTTTGTTTTTCTCGTTCTAATTTGCGCTGCTTCAAGGCTGCCAGATTTTGTTTAATCGTGTCGATCGCAAATCCAGCTTCCTGCTGTTGGTATAATTCGCTGGCACGGATCAAATCTGCAACAGCCTCCTCATCCGATCGCAAATTCGCACAAGCCAAGGCACGATTGTGGTAAGCTTCTGCCAAAGTTGAAACTTGTTCTACAGCGCTGGTAAATTTATCTTTTGCTTTGCGGTACTTTCCTGACTGATACGCCTCAATTCCTTGTTGAAAATAAACGGAAGCTTTACTGCCGCTGTCGGTATCTGGAAATTCTGGGTAAGTTAAAATTGGTTCTTTAAAGAGTACAGAAATGCTGCCCTTGCCGAAGTAAGCCCAAGTCATTGTTCCAAACCCAATCCCCAGCACAAGGGCAATAATGACAGACAGAGCAATAAAATTGGTGAGTTCCATAGAGCAATATTTGTTGTATTATAATATGATAAGTTAATTCCTAACTTCTGCAACAATGGCTGCACGGATTTACCTTAACTGGAAATGGTTTTTCCGGTCGCTAGCTTTAGTATTGTCGATCGGCTTAATGATTGCAACTGCAAATTCGGACGCAGCAACCAAGGCGCAAACTCAAGCAGGGTGGCAATTGTTGCAGCGGGATGAGACGGGGTTGGTGGTAGCAATGCGACACGCGATCGCCCCAGGTACGGGAGATCCTGCTAACTTTAAGTTGGGCGACTGTTCCACCCAGCGCAATTTATCGGCACAAGGGAGAACCCAAGCCAAGCAAATTGGAGCAGAATTTCGCAACCGCAACATCAAAGTTGCCAGAGTTTTATCGAGTCAGTGGTGTAGGTGTTTGGAAACAGCAAAACTGATAAATTTAGGCAAAGTCGAACCGTTCCCAGCACTGAACTCGTTCTTTAGGGACAGCAGCACAGAAGCCAGACAAACAGCGACAATTCGCAAATTAATTGTTGACAACCGCAACACTAAAGGCGCGGTTATTATGGTAACTCATCAAGTAAATATTACCGCGATTACTGATATTTTTCCGCAAAGCGGCGAAGCTGTGATTCTCAAAAGCGATCGACAAGGTAAAATCCAAATAGTTGGACGAATAGGAGGACTTTAAATATGTAGAAACTTATAATGTTAACAATTCCCCCTTACCCTAAATAATGGGTTTAAAGCCCCAAGCATAAGTGGGATAAATTAAAATCCAACTATTCATTACTGCAATCCTCTTCCTTCCAGGTAGAGGTCGCCCCGCGGTCAACTGTCAACTGTCAACTGTCAACTGTCAACTAAATAATTACCAATTTATATGAGTTTCCTATACAGCGCCGCCCTAGTGACTTTAGCAGACCTTGATAAAGAAGTTCTCGTTAAATTTTACACAAAATTTCTCGACATAGAACCAAACCCTTACATTCCCAATACTTATGCTGAATTTCAACTCCCCGGCTTAAGACTCGGCATATTCAAACCAAAAGATTCCCACAAATCAGAATTTGCAAATCGAGCCAAAACAGGCATGAGTCTGTGTTTGGAAGTCAGCGATATCGAAAATGCGATCGCCCGAATTTGGGCTTTAGGATATCCGCCCGCAGGAGAAATTATCAAAGCTTCTCACGGTCTAGAAATTTATGCCTTCGATCCTGCAGGCAACCGCATAATTTTACATCAATCCCATGAGAATGTAGGATGAGGGCTAATGATTTGTGAACTCTCGATCTTCTCTTCTATCCTCTTCTCTGCCTTTGTGGAACAGGCGTCCCGCCTGTGGTTCTTCCCGTCTTCGCGGTTCGTCAAAAAAAACATCAACTACCTAATCAGTTCAGCAAAACTATAAAAACTGATAATTAATAACAGCAAAGCTGTCAGGTGAGTTAGCTGAAATTGAGGCCGCGGGCCGAGGTATTCCCGCACCAAAATTGAAAAAGACGAACCAATTATATAACTCAGAGACAGGGTTAAATACTGCCACTGCAATGTTACACTCCACAGCGCGAGCAAAATCATCGCCAAAGTCAACATCACCAACTCAACAAAGCGAGGCGGATTGTGCTGAGTAGACAGAATCAAAGTGTCCAACCAATATTGCCAAGGTCTCATGTTTTAGCGATCGAGCTTTTAGATTTAGCCTTCTAGCTTAACCTACGATCGCCATTCAGTTTGTTGCTGCAAACACCTTAAAGCCTCCGCCGTCTCCACCTGCGGAAATTGCCCATAAAAGCGACTAACACTGTAAAAAGGGTGAGGAGTCTCCAGAACGATCAACTTATCGCCCATCTGGGCCAAAAATCCCATCAAATCTGCCGGGGCCACAGGCGCGCAAATCCACAAAGCCAGCGGTTGCTGCGACTCCAAAGCCTTAGCCGCCACAGCCATCGTCATCCCCGTAGCAATGCCGTCATCTACCAAAATCGCCAAAGCCCCCGCCGCGCTGATATTGGGGCGTCCCGGAGACAAATCTGCCAGCAGAGATTGAGCATTATTTTGGGCCAGGGGCAATGCTGATTTTTGCAAGCGTAAATTGTGCTGCTTTTGCTTTTCCCAGAGGACGTGACCATCAGCAGTTGCAGCCCCGATCGCCAATTCTAAATTATCTGGGCGAGTAATTTTCTTCGCGACAACCACATCCAAAGGACAGCCCAAGCGCCGCGCAATCGGCACAGCAACGGGCAAACCCCCGCGCGGCAAGGCGTAAACAATCGGTTTCACCGCCTTCTGTGTCATTAAACTCAACTTGCCGAACTCGTCCACAACTGCCTCGGCCAGTTTTTCGCCTGCATCGGCGCGATCGTCAAAAAACGGGTTAGAGAACATATTTTTGCCTGTACGAGCTCAACCAAACAATTGGAGATTGTGCCAGTGTTAATTTGAGAAAAGTGCGTGAAGCGTAGCTATCCCGTAGGGAATCGACAGCATCGCACACAAGCTTCTAGCCAATCTCAAATCACACAACCCGATCTAAACTATAAACTCTAGGCTCAAAAATATCTCCCTAATTGTAAAAAGTATGTCCAGCGACTTGCAACTCAGCCTTTTTGACAACAATCAAAGTGCCACTTTCCAAACAGACTCAATACCAGCAAATGCCAAAATTCCCATCCCTCCCGGCACTTATCAAAATATGGAACAAATCGCCGAGCACTGCAACCGCTGCTACCGCTGCGAATTGGGCAACAGCCGCACTCACGCCGTCATCGGCCGCGGCAATCCTCAAGCCTCAATTTTGATTGTGGGAGAAGCGCCCGGACAAAACGAAGATGAAACCGGATTGCCCTTCGTCGGGCGATCGGGCAAACTGTTAGATAAGATTTTAGAATCCGTGGGATTGAGTGCAGAAACCGACGTATTCATTGCCAACGTCATCAAATGTCGCCCTCCCAACAACCGCCCTCCAACAGCAAAAGAAATCGAAGCTTGCAAACCTTACTTGCTCGAACAAATTCGCATCTTAGACCCCAAAATTATTTTATTAACCGGTGCAACAGCCCTCAAAGGTTTGCTAAGCGACAAGCGCCCCATTAGTAAAATCAGAGGTCAATGGATTAAATGGGAAAATCGTTTGTGTATGCCAATTTTTCACCCGTCGTACTTGTTGCGAAACCCCTCCCGTGAACCGGAAACTCCGAAATGGTTTATGTGGCAAGATATGCAGGCTATCAAGGCTAAACTGGATGAATTCAAAGAGCAATTCTAATCAATTTTTCTTGTTGATTGGTAGGCTGGTTTGAGGCACAATCTCGGATTTTTACCCACAATCTTAAAACCCGCCCCCACCCACCGAAAAATTATAATTAATTTTCATGTGTAATTTGTAGGGGGCTGGTTTCACCAACAATCTCTGATTTTTACCTGCCATCTACAAAACAAGTTCCCGCTTTCCATTCATAAATTCACGCCCCGTAGTAAAAATCCGAATTATGGTTGTCTCTAGTATTTTTAGTGAAACTCCTATCAATAGACAAGAAATTCCTCAAGAACTATTAGACATTGAAGATAAACAACGTACTAATCCACTTCCTTGGAAAGGGCAATTTTCCCCCCAGTTCGTCGAAACTTTGATTGATAAATATGCCAATAAAAATAGTGTGATTTTCGACCCATTTTTAGGTAGTGGAACAGTTTTATATGAGGCAGGAAGATTCGGACTGGAAGCCTGCGGAACAGAAATCAATCCAGCAGCTTTAATCCTAGCTAACACTTATAAATTCATCACTATCTCACCAAGAAAGCGTGAAAAATGTATCAATTGTTTTCTCACTCAACTAAAAACAGAGATATGGGAGAGAATGCCACTATTCCAAACTATACAAAAAGAACTTACACCCAATGATTTAATAGATAAAATTGTAGACGTAGCCGTTGATGATGAAGAAAAGTTCCTTAATATTCTACATGAAGCATTAGTGATATTGCTAGACTTAGAAAACAAAAAACTTACCCAATTAAGAGTTTTTACAATTGCGGAAAATATCGCTACTTTTGTCCTTAAACTACCCTATAGTAAAAAGCCGATAAATGCCTACAATGCCGATGCAAGAAACGTTCCCTTACAAAACTCCAGCGTCAATCTTGTGATTACCTCCCCCCCTTATATCAATGTATTTAACTATCATCAGCAGTATCGCGGTTCTACTGAAGCACTAAACTGGAAAATTTTAGAGGTGGCAAAATCCGAGTTTGGTTCTAATCGCAAGCATAGAAGTAATAGATTTCTAACTGTCATTCAATATTGCTTAGACATCGCCTATACTTTGCAAGAATTGTTAAGAATATGCAGCCCTAACAGTAGACTAATATTTGTAGTAGGTAAAAAATCAAATATTAGAGGAACGCCTTTTTTAAACGGGGAGTTAGTTGCAGAAGTTGCTCGTCAAGTATTGGGGATTAGCTTAGATATCCGTCAAGAAAGAAGTTTTGTAAATCGCTATGGAAAAATTATCAAAGAAGATATACTACACTTTACAAAAAGAGAAGACTTACAGTATTATTTTGCCATAGATCAAGCCAGAACTCTTTCTATAGAAGCTTTAATATCTGCTTATTCCGTAGCGAATGAACAAGTAAAAGATGAAATCAAGGATGCTATCGATAAGGTTGCCACAGTACAGCCCTCACCTTATTTCGATCTGCAGCGTTCACGAAAAACCATTGAAATACTCAACCCAAAAGAAGAAAATTATGTTTAATTTAGCTCAACCACATGGGGACAAACTAGCAGCATTACTTGATAACGTGAAATTACCTCCTACAGATAAACGGCGTGTTAATCAAGCAATCGAATACTACAAAAAATGGTTGGAAACGCTTAAAAACATCAGGGGGGATGATCTGAAAGTTGTTCCAGAGATGGTATCCCATCTAACCTCCTATAAGCGATACATTGACGTTGAACTAATTTTTGACAGTGACAATGATTTTTTGTACCGTCAAAAAGGGCAATTAAAACTTGACAACTCAATTATTGAAGAATTTATACCTATCTTAGTTACAACCGTCTTTGCAGATTCATTAAAGGACAAAGAATTATCCTTTGGCCCAACACAGTGTTTTTCATCACTACGATTTGAGTCAAGTTTAAAACTCAGTCCAAAAGGCGGTGGGATGAGTATTCGAGCCAAGGATCAAGATTTTGCGATTAGTAGAAAAATATTTCTAAAAGCCTCTCATAACCAAGATTTTAAGGAGGCTACCTCCCGCGAGGCAAATATTGCTTATGTTGCGGCTGAGTGTAAAACAAATCTTGATAAAACCATGTTTCAAGAGGGCGCAGCAACTGCCCTGGATGTAAAATTGAGTGTACCAGGAGCCAAGTATTTCTTGCTATGTGAGTGGCTTGATATGTCGCCGATTAGCTCATCACTCACAGCTATTGATGAGATACTAATTTTGAGAAAAGCAAAACGCTTATCGTCTAATATAAGAAGTGCTTTTAGTACGGTAGAGGGAAGAAAGAAAAATAAAGATTATTTTGTCAACCATCTCGATAACAACCCCTTTGCACCGGAAGTTTTTATGAGATTTTTAAGTGAGATTGAAGGGATGATTGGTAAAGATGAACTAGACGAAGATGACGTGCTGTCAAGAGGTTATTTTTAAGTGTAAAAAAAATCATCGGAACCAGCGAAAGTTATGGCTTTGCCTGACAATCGCGCAGCCACAAACGAATAGCCTCAGCAATTGCGCTTTTGTCGCTATCTTGCTCAAATAAAGGACGAATATCCGCCGCAGTACCAAACCGAGAAACGATTTTTGCCAACTCCCAGCCGTTCGCAGTTTTCATAAAAAACAACCAATGATATTGCTGAATTTCGACTGGTTTTTCCCCGCGATACTGCCGTTCCAAAGTAGTAATGAAAACTTGACTGGCATTTTCAGGAAGTGCATCTTCAAAATTTAAAGGTAGCGGTTCAAACTCCGGGCGGCCGGCTAAAATTATTTGCGGCAGCGCGTAACCGGGCGGTGTATTAGTGTTAGGAGAAAAGTGCGATCGCACAATTACGCGATTAGCATAACTCGGCAAATCTTGCAACAGGCGATCGACCAAAGTTTCTAAATCAGCCGGACAGGGCGATCGCGCTAACAAACCCGATCCACTTGCGTTTATACTGCGATCGCGATTTGTGACAAAATTAGCAGCCAAAGTCGGAGTTGCAACCGCAGATATCAGCAGATAAACACAGATGAACGCAGATAAAATTCCATTGGCGTTCATCGGCGTTTATCGGCGGTTAAAACTGAGATGTTGCACCATTCTCAATAAGCCTTTTATGAACAGGCAAGATGCCTGTTCCACAAAGAGTGAATTTTCTTGTGGAACAGGCATCTTGCCTGTTCTTGAGAATGGTGCAAGATGTGAGTTAAAAACAACATTCATATTGTTACTCCAACTCTTCACAAATACGCGCAAAAGCCACCGCCGGATCGTCCGCAGCAGTAATTGGCCGCCCAATCACCAGATAATCAGCACCAGCTTTCAAAGCGGCCTTTGGAGTCATCGATCGTTTTTGATCGCCTCCCTCAGCCCATTTCGGACGCACACCGGGACAAACTAACACAAAATCATCCCCGCAACTCATTCTTAACTGTTCCACTTCTTGCGGAGAACAAACAGCACCAGCTAAACCAGTTTCCTTAGCCAACAATGCCATGTGTAAAGCATATTCTGGCAACTCCAAAGGTATTTTCAACTCAAAAGCCAACTGTCGCGAATTCAAACTCGTCAACAGAGTAATTGCAATCAACTTAGGACTCGGTTTATCCACAGCCGCCGCCCCTTCAGTCAAAGCCAACTGTGCCGCTTTCAAAGCATCTTTACCACAAGTAGAATGGATAGTCAATAAATCCACATTATACTTAGCAGCAGCCCGACAAGCACCAGCCACAGTATTCGGGATATCGTGAAACTTCAAATCAAGAAAAATCCGCTTTTCCCGCTGTTTTAAAATTTCCAAAATCCCCGGCCCGGAACTCACAAACAGTTCCAAACCCACTTTCCAAAAAGATACATCAGGCAGTTTGTCAAGAAGTGCGATCGCCTCTTCTTGACTCGAAACATCCAAAGCAACAATAATTCGATTATCAGCGTTCATAGCGCGTTCATCTTCAGTATTCATCTGCGGTTAAAAAAATAGATTAGTCATCGCAATAATTGCCTGTTTTGAACAGGCAAGATGCCTGTTCCACAATAATTATTGGAGATGTCTATTCAAGACACCAATCGAACAAACTTATTCTTCCCCACCTGCAAAACCTTACCGCCTAAATCAGCCGGTGATTCAAAAGTAAGGTTAACATCAGAAACCCGATCGCCCTCCAACTTCACCCCACCGCCCTGCATCAACTTCCGCGCATCACCGCTGCTTTTACAAAGCCCGCTAGCACTGAGAATATAAAACAACTTAGCCGGAAACTGCACACTTGCCAAAGAAAACTCCGCCACAGCATCAGCTTGTCCCGCAGCACCTTTAACCAGCGCAATTGCATCATGTTGTGCGCGTTCCGCCGCTTCCTTCCCCCGATACTGGCGCACCACATCCAAAGCCAAAAGTTTCTGTTTTTCTCGCGGATTTTCGGGCAATTCATCAAGTGGCAAATCTGTCAATAGTTCAAAATATTGGGCGATCGAACTATCGGCAATTTTCTCCAACTTAGAATACATCGTCAGCGGGTCTTCCGACAAACCGACATAATTATTCAAAGACTTCGACATCTTCTGCACCCCGTCAGTCCCGATTAAAATCGGCATCAGCAAACCAAACTGCGGCTTCATCCCAAAATGCCGCTGCAAATCTCTCCCCACCGCAATATTAAACTTTTGGTCAGTTCCCCCCAACTCCACATCAGCTTCCAAAGCCACCGAATCGTAACCCTGCATTAGTGGGTACAGAAACTCATGCAGATAAATCGCATTTTCCTGCTGCATCCGATTATCAAATCCCTCTTTAGCGAGCATCTGCTGCACCGTCATCGTGCCTAGCAGTTCCAAAATCTTCGCCAAGTCCAATTTCGACAACCACTCGGAGTTATAGCGAATTTCCAAACGTCCGGGCGTGTCAAAATCTAGAATCGGACGCACTTGGTCTAAATAAGTCTTGGCATTTTCCGCCACTTGTTCGGCAGTCAACTGGCTACGCATCTCTGACTTCCCTGTCGGATCGCCAATTCTTGCGGTAAAATCTCCGATCAGCAGTACGGCTGTGTGACCGGCATCCTGAAAAGCCCGCAGCTTGCGGACGCAAATGCTGTGTCCCAAGTGAATGTCACTCCCTGTCGGGTCAATTCCCAGTTTGACTCGCAAAGGTCGATCGACTTGGGCCAGCAGTTGGGCTAAATTTTCGTCAGGGTTGCTAGAATCAGGTCGATCTGGAAAAATCTCGCTGATGCCGCGGTAAAGCGCTGAAAGGTTAGGAGTTATCATCGGGGAGCGATCGTCCATCATATTTTGCCAAAGTGCAGCAGAATTAGTTACACTCACTGGTTGACGCATAAAAACATAACTATCACGCTACTATAATCCGAAAGCTGACCGGCTTTCATTAGCTGACCCCGCCCAAAGTCGTGGAGATCCCCAAATTTTAGACTCTTGTTCAAACTCCCAGATTCATCTGTGGAATAAATCTAAAATCTCAAATCTCCAATCTCAAATCGACTGACAGTCTCTAGGTTTCGCATCTAAAATTAAAAGTCTTAAACCCCAAATCGAGTGAGGAAGTGAAATCCACGTGTCAACCAACGCAGTCCGCAATAACACGGAAAACTCAGCCCCCGTATTCGAGTTTGTTCAGTCAGTCAGTAAAGTGACCGCCGGAACCATACTCAGCATGACAATGCTTGCCAGTTCCGTAGTCGCTGGTGGACTGGTTGGCTTAGCGATCAGCTTCCGCAATTTGCCAGATGTTCGGATCTTGCAAACCTACTCTCCCACAGAAACTACCCACATTTACGACATCAACGGCAAGCCGCTAGCTAGCATCCACGACGAAGCCAACCGGGATGTCGTACCCCTTGACCAAATCTCCCCGAACCTGAAACGAGCTGTTCTGGCGATCGAAGATAGCAACTTCTTCACCCACAAAGGCATCAACCCCGGCGGGATAGCCCGAGCTCTGATAGTCAACCTAGAACAAGGTAGAACCGTTGAAGGCGGCTCGACTATGACTATGCAGCTAGTCAAAAACTTGTTTCTATCTCCCCAGTCAAAATTTAGTCGCAAGGTAGCTGAAGCGGTAATGTCTATCCGCTTGGAGCAAATTCTCAACAAAGACCAAATTCTGCAACTATACCTGAATCAAATCTACTTAGGTCACAACTTGTATGGCGTAGAGACAGCCTCTCGAAGCTATTTCAACAAATCAGCAAGTAATTTGACTCTTTCAGAAGCAGCGATGCTGGCCGGCTTAATTTCTGCGCCCGAAGAATACAGTCCTTTCGTCAATTACAAGTTGGCAAAAGAGCGGCAAGCCCTCGTTTTAGGCCGCATGAAGGATCTTAAATGGATTACGCCGGCCCAAGAAACTGCTGCCCGCCAGGAAAAAATTAAGCTAGGCAAAATTACCTCTTTTGGCGGCTCTCAAGTTCCTTACGTAACACAAGCCGTAGTCCAGGAACTGACTGGGCGTTTCGGGCGAGATGCCGTGGTTAAGGGAGGAATGCGCGTTCAAACCACGATCGACCTCAAAATGCAGCGCATAGCCGAAGAAACCGTCAAAGCGTGGCACAATCGGCTTTACTACCAAGGCCTGTTTTACGATCGCCAGGAAGGTCAAATTGCCCTAGCCGCCGTCGATCCCCGCACCCACTTCGTCAAAGCAATGGTTGGCGGCGTCGATTACGAAAAGAGCCAGTTCAACCGCGCCATTCAAGCACGTCGCCAGCCCGGATCTGCTTTTAAACCTTTTATCTACTACGCTGCCTTTGCTAGCGGCAAATACGCCCCCGATTCAGTTGTCTACGACTCCCCTGTCGGCTACCGCGACGGCGACGGCTACTACTACCCTCAAAACTATGGTGGCGGCTTCTCCGGTGCAGTCAGCATCCGCAGAGCTTTGGAAGTATCTCTGAACATTCCCGCCGTCAAGCTTGGCCAAGAAGTCGGATTGAATAAAGTGATTGAGATTTGCCGCGTGCTCGGCATCAGAAGTCCGATGGAACCGGTGATTTCTTTGCCCTTGGGTGCCGTTGACCTCACTCCTTTAGAAATGGCCGGAGCTTTTGCTACCTTCGCCAACAACGGCTGGCATTCTGACACCACGTTTATCGTGCAAGTAACTGACAGCAGCGGCAACGTCTTGCTCGACAATACGCCCAAACCCAAATTAGTTCTCAATTCCTGGGCGGCGGCATCTGTCAACAGCGCCCTGCAAGGGGTAATTACCAGCGGAACGGCAAGGGCGGCTCAACTTGGGCGGCCGGCTGCTGGGAAAACTGGTACAACTTCCTCAGAACGGGATATCTGGTTTGTGGGTTACGTACCCCAGTTGTCGGTGGCTGTTTGGATGGGCAACGACAATTATAGACCCATGAGCTACGGTGCTACTGGCGGTGGGATTGTCGCCCCTGTTTGGCGCGATTTTATGAGCCAAGCTTTGCAGGGAGTTCCCGCAGAAAGTTTCAAACCTCCTTCAGCTTTTGAGCGCCCTTAACTATCAGTCATTAGTCATTAGTCATTAGTCATTAGTCATTAGTCATTAGTCAGGGGGCATGGGGCATGGGGCATTGGGCATTGGGCATTGGGCATTGGGAATACTTTCTTCCTTCTTCCTTCTTCCTGACATCCGTTACATCCGTTAAATCCGTTACAGAATCCGTTGCCGAACTTCCTTCTTCCTTCTGCTCACTAGGATTGTTTTTCCAGCTCAGATTTCATCCGCTCCAGCGTTGAGTTCATTTGCTCAAACATCTGCTGGGGCGTGATGCCAAATTGATTGAGCTGTGTTTTTAACTGCTCTACAGTCATCTGAGCCATGAAGTCCTCAGACAGCTCGAAGCGCTTCATAAAAATACGGTAGCGCTCCATCATTGATTCCATCTGAGCGATGAACATTTTCTTGCCTTCGCGATCGAATTTGCCGTAATTGCCACCTAGTTTGATGAGAGATTGATAGTCTTCAAACAACAGTTTGGCTTCTTGCTGAACAATTTCTGAATCAAAAAATCCCATAGCTTTCCTAATTTTTTAATATTCAACTAATTTTGATCTAGGCGAGAAATCCCGCTGCTTTTTGTACCATTTTATCAGTTGCCGGAGGAAGTCCCTACCCCTGAAGGTACAAGAATAAGTAGAAATTTCCGTACAGGAGAGGCATCGGGCATCGGGCATCGGGCATCGGGCATCGGGCATCGGGCCCGAAAAGCATTGGTTATTGGTTATTAAAACTCACAACCAACCAATAACCAATAACTAATGACTGATGACTGATGACTAATGACTTCTTCAAACTTCCCCGATGCGTTCTAGAGGCCAAAACCGCACTACAGCGCGGCCGATGATATTCTGCTTAGGTAAAAATCCCCACCTGCTGGAGTCGTTGCTGTTGTTGCGGTTGTCTCCCATCACAAAGTATTCATTTTCTGGGACGCGATAAGGCCCCCACTGGTATTTAGGAGGTTCGGCAATATATTTTTCGACCAGGGGTTTGTCGTTGAGATAAACTAAACCTTTTTTAACGGCGACGGTTTGACCCGGTAAGCCAATTACCCGCTTGATGAATGCTTGGTCTTGGGTAAAGCCTTGTTCTTGCAACTTTTCGGGCGGCGCAAATACTACGATGTCGCCAGTTTTTGGAGGTTCGAGGTAGTAGGAGATTTTTTCGACTACGACGCGATCGCCCACGTGCAGAGTGGGTACCATAGAATCTGAGGGTATGTAGCGCGGTTCGGCGACCAAGGCTCGAATCACTATTGCTAAACTCAAAGCAATAATCACTATCTGAAGATTTTCAAAGCTAGACTTCCACGCTTTCTGCCACCAGGTTTCAGGCGGATTTTCTGCTACTTCTGTACCCAATTTATTTTTTTCAGATGTCATGAAAGTCCTCGCTAAATAGTTGCCACTAATTATCTGATTAAGCTAATTAGCATTTAAGTTGCATCTCACGAAATAATTCAACAATGAGCGATATGGGCACGCGAGCCCGCCCCAAATATACAATTTAAATGCTGATTAGCTTACCATTGAAGTAGGTCGCTGTTAATTACTAGACTTGAAGTGCAGGCATTGGCAAAAAATCTACAAATGCTTATGCGTTGCATCTACGGTTTCCCTATCAATCAAAGATTTATGCAATAAGTCTACTCTTGATATTAACTCATAAAAAAGGCAGAGAATTTAAATTCTCTACCTTTTTTATGTGAGGATTTTGAGTTGTTTGCGATTGCGAGATTGGTTATTTCCCAACTTAACTCGCGATCGCACACAACTCAAACTTACTCAACACCTTGGGGCAGCAATTCCCGCTTTTGACCTTGCAGCACCTTAACAATTCCGTCCTCGCCCACATCCACAACAGCGGTGTCACCGTCTTTGATGCGGCCAGAAAGGATTTCCTCAGCCAAACTGTCTTCCAGCAAGCGCATGATGGCGCGGCGCAGGGGTCGGGCTCCGTAGCTGGGGTTGTAGCCTTCTTCTACCAGCCGTTCTTTGAATTTTTCGGTCACTTCCAGAGTGATGCCCTGTTCTGTCAAACGACCGAACACTTCTTTGAGCATGATAACCGCGATTTCCTTGACTTCTTCCTTGTTCAACTGGCGGAAGACGATAATTTCGTCAAGTCGGTTGAGGAATTCGGGGCGGAAGTAGTTTTTGAGTTCTTCGTTAACCAAAGAACGAATGCGGTTGTAATTAGCATCGGCTTGGTTGTCGCTGAACTCGAAGCCGAGACCACCGCCACCTTTTTCAATCACCTTAGAACCGATGTTTGATGTCATGATCAGCAGTGTATTTTTGAAGTCTACGGTGCGACCTTTGGCATCAGTTAAACGGCCGTCTTCCAATATTTGCAGGAGCATATTGAAGACATCGGGGTGGGCTTTTTCGATTTCGTCGAACAGCACGACGGTGTAAGGACGGCGGCGGACTGCTTCTGTGAGTTGGCCGCCTTCGTTGTAGCCGACGTAGCCCGGAGGAGAACCGATGAGTTTGGAGACGGTGTGACGTTCCATGTACTCGGACATATCCAACCGAATCATGGCGTCTTCGGAACCGAAGAAGTAGCCGGCTAGGGCTTTGGTGAGTTCGGTTTTGCCGACGCCGGTGGGGCCAGAGAAGATGAAACTGGCGATCGGGCGATTGGGATTTTTCAAGCCAACGCGAGCGCGACGGATGGCGCGGGAAACGGCTTTGACTGCTTCTTCCTGACCGATCAAGCGCTGGTGCAAGGTATCTTCCATGTGCAGCAGCTTTTCGGATTCGGATTCGGTCAGTTTGTTGACCGGGACGCCCGTCCAGCTTGCCACGATTTGAGCAATGTCTTCTTCGGTGACAACTGGCGATGGGTCGGTTTCGCCGGTGCGGGCCGAGTCGGTTTTTTTGGCTTGGGAAATAGCGCGAATTTCGGCTTTAATGGTCATTTCTCGATCGCGCAATTCGCCCGCTTTGTCAAAGTCTTGAGAACGCACCGCTTCGTCTTTATCTTTGAGGACTTGGCGCAATTCTTTGTCAAGTTCTTTGGCTGCGGGGGGCAGTTGAGAGTTGATCAAGCGGACTCTAGAACCAGCTTCGTCTACCAAGTCAATTGCTTTGTCTGGGAGGAAGCGATCGGAGATGTATCGGTGAGAGAGTTTGGCTGCAGCTTCGAGGGCTGTATCCAAGATTTTCAGCTTGTGGTGCTGTTCGTAGCGTTCCCGCAGACCGAAGAGAATCTCGATCGTCTCGTCTACAGTCGGTTCGCCGACCATCACGGGCTGGAAGCGCCGTTCTAGGGCTGCATCGCGCTCGATGTGCTTGCGGTACTCGTCGAGGGTGGTAGCGCCGATACACTGGAGTTCGCCTCTAGCCAGAGCCGGCTTGAGGATGTTGGCGGCGTCGATCGCCCCTTCAGCAGCACCTGCACCGATCAAAGTGTGCACTTCGTCAATCACCAAAATCACGTTACCCGCCGTGCGGATTTCGTCCATGATTTTTTTGAGGCGTTCTTCAAATTCGCCCCGGTATTTCGTCCCGGCGACGAGCAAACCGATGTCGAGGGTGACGACGCGCTTGTCTTCGAGAATGTCTGGGATATCGTTGTTAGCGATGCGCTGGGCCAGACCTTCGGCGATCGCGGTTTTACCAACTCCGGGTTCGCCGATGAGCACCGGGTTATTTTTGGTGCGGCGACCGAGGATTTGAATTACCCGTTCGATTTCTTTTTGGCGTCCGACTACTGGGTCTAGTTTGCCATCGACCGCCATTTGAGTCAGGTTGGCACCGAATTCATCGAGGGTTGGGGTTTTGGTGCGGGCACCGCCACCAGTGGCTGCGACTTCTGCGGTTTCTCCCAGCATCCGAATCACTTGGGTGCGGACTTTCGATAAGTCTACTCCCAGGTTTTCTAAGACTCTGGCCGCTACTCCTTCACCTTCGCGGATCAGGCCCAGCAGCAGGTGTTCAGTACCTATATAATTGTGTCCGAGTTGGCGAGCTTCTTCTAGGGATAGTTCTAGAACCCGCTTGGCGCGGGGAGTGAACGGAATTTCGACTGCTACGAAGCCGGAACCGCGCCCGATGATTTTTTCCACTTCAATGCGCGCGTCTTTCAGGTTGACGCCCATTGATTTGAGGACTTTCGCTGCAACCCCGGTTCCTTCTCCGATCAGACCCAGGAGGATCTGTTCTGTCCCTACGAAGTTGTGACCCAGGCGGCGAGCTTCTTCCTGGGCCAACATGATTACTTTTATTGCTTTTTCTGTGAAGCGTTCAAACATGATTTATTCCCATCACCTGCTGCTATGTGCCCGTTTCGAGGTCACGCTCGCACAACGAGCGTTTGTGTTCGAGTGTTAACTCGTACTGCTTATTCTAGCGCGACACTCCCAACCTATCTGCCGCACTCGGCTGCGGTTGCAGATTCCAGGCTCATGTTGCAGGGTGGCTTTCAACTGGGAAGACCCAAATGGTGGCTGACCTACAACCTCCCCTAGACTGCAAGAAGATTGCTCTTCTCGGCCCGTGCCCAACCTACGACTGCGTATTGATGGATTCTAGCATAATCTTTTTGGCTGTCATGCAGGTGCCAAATGGATATTTCTCGAAGTGTAGGGCAGTTTTTTTACAAAAGTTATTGGTTAGACTGGCGATCGATGTACGAACTTTAAAAAAATTAGGACTTACGGATGAGGCCCAGAAACCGAGTTTTTTCACGAAAAGACGCGCTGTAGCCCACAAATTTAGCAAAAAACCCGGTTTCTTTAGTCGGAATGCGTGCACTGAAAGTTTATGGTTTTCCTTTAGCGCAACTACAAACCTCAAAATCGATCGTAGTGTAGTGTTGCCAAGTTCTAAAGATTGACTGCTCGCAGCTACCTCTGCAATACCGGAGAAAGGTCAAGCCTAAAATATCCTTACAGGGAACTGCATTTGCGAAGCCCAGAGACCGTCAATCTTTGCAATCAATTCACTTCCCGCCCAGAGAAAAGTTTGAGTGATGAGGTTTTGCGCCTCAATATTCACGCCACCCAAAATTATGTCACTGTCTGGATTAAACCTCTGAATATAGGCGTAATCATTTCCACCAGCGACTGAGTACCAATTTCTTGTACCATCACCAATATAAAATGTGTTAAGAGATTGACCGCTGTTGCCAATTAAAGTATCTACCTCAGCACTAGACAAACTGTTGTTTTCTGAACCTCTTAATATGTTCTGACCGGTACCACCTGCGAGAGTGTCGTTCCCCAAACCACCAAACAAGATATTGATGCCGTTTCCACCAGTGAGATAATCATTACCCTCATCACCGCGAATGGTATTCCTGCCATTTCCGCCATTGATGTTGTCATTTCCAGGCCCGCCAGAGATGGTGTCATTCCCAGTGCCAGCAGTGATAAAATCACCACCCGCCTCACCAAAGATCAGATTATTTCCATCTCCGCCACCAAGGGCGTCAACTCCATTCCCCCCAGAGATGATATCATTGCCAGTGCCAGCAGAGACAATATCGTCCCCATCCCCAAAATAATAAGTATGGTTGCCGTTGTTGTTGTAATATTTGGCAAAAACCCCAGTCCCTGTTAATACGTCGTTTCTGTTAGTCCCATAGATGATTCGGTCATTTATCCCGCCATCAAGCTTAGCACCAACTAGAAACAAAGGATTATATTCAGTATCAACAGGAATCACTCCTTCATGCACTTGAGGAGAGACATTAAAATCCCCTTTATAGAAATTTGGTCGAAATTGATGATCTGCCCGCGTGTCACTCAGACCCAGAATATTTGTGGCTAAACGAGAATGGCCGGCTGCATCAGTTTTAACCAAATTTGTGTAGGCGGTGACGACACCGTTGTGTTGAGCAATTTGTGCCGAGATATTACCCGGATTGGTGCCGAAGTCAAACAGGAAAGATTCCTTAGCAGTTCCAGCTTGAGCTTCATTTCCTGCTAAACTACTGATGCCATTAAAACTTCTTGAAACCGCAGCACCACCAAGGTCTAAGCGTTTGATTGGGTCTGGAGTTCCTCCGTTTTCTAAGTATCCATTTGATAGGTCAGTATCGTAGCCATTATCTGTATCGTATGGACTGACACCTCTGGCTTTATTTGATGCTGGGTCAAGGGCTGTCACCGAACTTACTTGACTTCCGTAGCTAGTAAAACTGGCAGCAAGATCGCTGGCTAAGTGAGCGCCGAGACTATTACCAACAATATTGAGTGCTGCGGCTGGCATTCCCCACTCAACAAGTTTGTCTCGGACTGCGTTTGCCACTGGGGTAATCCACGAACCCGATCTGTAAAGGTCTCCAGCGGCTATCCCTAATGGCCCAATATTGAAAAACTTGGTTCCGCTCACTTGAGTCCAGTCAAGGGCTAAAACCGTATCGTTTGGGTTGGCATCCCTGATGGCTGCCGCCAGATTTGGATCGTAATAATCGGCGGGATTTGTGAAACCCGGAAGTAGCAGCCATACTTTTTGTCCACTCCATTGCTCGGCAGAGGGAACGGAGAAGGGCGCGCGAATATTTATTTGACGCTGACTTGGACTAAAAGCATTGCTAGGTGGGTTCTTAGTTTCGCCACCTGTCACCAAAAACGGAGTATCGATTACTGTCATGGGAAATTCCTCTCAAGTTAGGTTGTTAAAGATTATTTGTTTCTGTTGACTAACGCTTTCTCGACTTTCTCCACAGGTGAACCCCACCCAAGCCCAAGAAAGCCAACAATGAGGCGAAGGGAGAAGAGTTCTCTGGTACAGGAGTAGGTTCAGTAGTAGGTTCAGTAATTTTTAAGGTCACAATCCCATCACCTCCATTAGTTCCATTCTGCAAGGCGAAAAAAAATGCCTTGGGATCTAAGAACCCAAATGCGTCATTTCCAGATTCAGAAAAAACTTGTAAGGCAAATTGAGTGGGAATTCCATTCTCGAAAAGCAAAACTGGAGCGTTTGGGAAGTTGTCTACATCATTGACCGTATAGGTAACAGGAGTTAATCCTGTTACAAAGTCGAGAAATCTAAAGTTAAAAGATAGCAGTCCCGGTCGAGTTCGGCTTCCACGACCATTGATGCTCATGGATTCTGAGCCGGCTTTGGTCAGGTATGTGTCGTCGTAGGCAAAGTCACCTGTGTAGACCCCCGCGAAGTCGCCCCCACTTACGTCAACCCTGATTGTGCCTCCTATTGTGGCTGCCATAGCGGTCGCTCCTCCAAATGTGGATATTAAATATGTTCCAAGGATAGCGGTCAGTCCATATTTTATGTTCATTAGATATTCCTGTTTTGAAAGGCTTGACCCACAGCAGTGAGTTTGTTTTCGTCTGTAGCAGCAATTAACGAAAACAACATCTTGGGATAGAGATTAAAGCTTTTTTGCCGTATTTGATACCGTAAATTTACTAGAGTTTTTGAGCCAAAATTAGGAGATATTGTGAAAATTTCAGTCAAAAGAAACCGGGTTTTTATCGAGTTTGCGGGCGGCAATCAAGTATTGTTGTAAAAAACCCGGTTTCTGAAGCCTCATGGGTGCTTGAATACCGACAAAAAAAACCGGGTTTTTATCGAATTTATGGGCGGCAATCAAGTATTGTTGTAAAAAACCCGGTTTCTGAAGCCTCATGGGTGCTTGAATACCGACAAAAAAAACCGGGTTTTTATCGAGTTTGCGGGTGGCAATGAAGTATGGTCGTAAAAAACCAGGTTTCTGGAGCCTCATGCTCACAACTCAAAAATGTCGATCGCCCAATGCCATTTTTTCTGATGCAGCCGATCGCACATCCGCACTTTCTCAACCGCCAAATATCGCTGAAACTCCGGTTTTTCCAGAGCGCTGCGCCACATTACCAGAGCATCTTCCCCAGTGTCTTCGTAGTATCGTTTCCGCAGTCCTGCTTCTTTAAAACCAAACTTTTTGTACAAAGAAACTGCGGCTAAATTCGAGTCTCGCACTTCTAAAGTTGCCCGTTCTAATTGTCTTTCACAAGCCGATTTTAGCAAAGCCAAAAGCAGAGCTTGTCCCAAACCCTGACGTTGAAACTGAGGATGAACTGCGAGCATTGTAATGTGAGCTTCCTCTAAAATCGCCCACAAACAACCGATACCGATGAGAGTTCGCGAAATCTGTAGGGGCGGTGCCCCCGTGCCCGCCCGGTTTTGTAGGGGCGGTGCCCCCGTGCCCGCCCGGTTTTGTAGGGGCGGTGCCCCCGTGCCCGCCCGGTTTTGTAGGGGCGGTGCCCCCGTGCCCGCCCGGTTTTGTACGGGGTGCGTGTCCGCCCCATGTTGAGCTGATTCACAGTCGTCAGTTTCCCATGTCCAAAGACCTAATAAATCGCTGTTAGGACTGTCTAACTCGCGCCTGTAGCCTTCGATCGCCCAAAGTCCGCCAAAACAAAGCCGATCGAGTTCTACGGCGTCAGGCAGGTGTTCTGGGGCGAGATGTTTAATTTCTATAAAACGCACAGGGGATTTTAGATTTTAGATTTTAGATTTTAAAATTACTCAAAAGCATCAATCTGGGCGCTTATGACCCAATTGCTTGCGGTCAATTGTACACTGGGAAAGACCGTAAGGATAGTTATTGCGAGATGGTATCAACTCAATCGATCGGGGTAGAATCTGGACTTAAGTATCTGTCTGAGTCTCAACAAGCTCTGCAAACTCGATCGCCCAATCAAGAACTGTTACCGCTGACAGCCAGTGTTAACAGCAGCGATCGGTTGGAAATCGGAGGCTGCGAGGTGACAGCTTTGGTGGAGCAATTTGGCTCGCCGTTGTATATTTTAGACGAAGAAACGTTGCGGGCGGCTTGTACCCAGTACCGGGATGCTTTCGGGCGTTACTATCCGGGCGAATCTCAAGTGCTCTATGCTTCTAAAGCTTGGAGTTGTTTGGCAGTTTGCGCGATCGCAGCGGACGAAGGTTTAGGCATAGATGTCGTATCCGCCGGGGAAATCTACACTGCACTGCAAGCCGGAGTCAGTCCCGACAAAATCTACTTCCACGGTAACAACAAGTCCCGCGAGGAACTCCAGCTAGCTGTCGAAAGCGGCTGCATTACCGTAGCCGACAATTGGCGGGATTTAGAGACTCTAGCAGAGTTGGGAGAATCGGGTGTCAGCAGCCTCACAGGTGGGCCGACACGAGTTATGGTGCGGTTTACTCCAGGAATTGAGTGTCACACCCACGAGTACATTCAGACGGGTCAAATCGACAGTAAATTTGGCTTTGATCCCAACTCGCTCGATCGAGTATTTAAATTCATCAGCCAACAATCGTCGTTATTTTGCGTGGGAGTGCACGCTCACATCGGATCTCAGATTTTTGAACTGCAACCCCATGACGATTTAGCTGAAGTCATCATTCAGGCCTTGACAAAAGCACAGAGTTATGGTTTGCCAGCAACAGAAATTAATATTGGCGGGGGGTTGGGCATTCGCTATACTGAAGCGGACGATCCTCCCAGCATTGAAGATTGGGCTCGTACAATTTGCTCCGCAGTGGTAGCAGCTTGCGAGCGGCAGCAATTGCCATTACCAAAATTGCTTTGCGAACCGGGTCGATCGCTCGTCGGTACAGCTTGCGTTACAGCTTACACCGTTGGCTCTAAAAAAGTCATTCCGTCCATGCGGACGTATCTAGCTGTGGATGGAGGGATGTCGGACAATCCGCGTCCTATTACCTATCAATCAGTTTATCGAGTCCTCGCAGCCGGTAAAATGTCTGCTGCCTTAACGGAAACAGTGACAATTGCTGGGAAACACTGCGAATCAGGCGATGTTCTGATTAAAGATGCCAAATTGCCCGAGTGTCATGCCGGAGATGTCCTCGCGGTTACGGCCACAGGGGCATACAATTACAGTATGGCTTCTAACTATAACCGAGTACCCCGACCGGCAGCGGTTTTAGTGAGAAATGGGGAAGTTAACACGATTATACAGCGGGAAACTTACCAGGATTTGCTGAGGCTTGACCGCCTTCCTGAACGACTCGGAGCTCAAAAGTAAAAACTTAGAAGTTAAAAGTTAAAAGTTAAAAGAAAGACAATCCATGTTTACTTAGTGACGATTGCCTTTTCACTTTTAACTTTTGCCTTGTTCAGTCACGCGATTGGATTGACACTCCCCGGTCTAAAAACACGGGGATTTTCAGAGTATTCCTTATAACAACTGTTCATGGTTCACGGGTTCGAGTGCATCACGGTTCGCGGTTCACAGGCGGTAGCGTTCGATGAACCATGAACAATCAACAATCTGGCTTTGACTTGGCCCTGGTTCAGTCCTTATTGATTCAAGGGATCGATATTGGACTGGTTTTTGCCCTTGCGTATTTGGTGCTCGTCATTGTTGGCGAGCGCAGAACGCTGTGGATGGTACGGGGATTTATCATTTTGATGCTGGCGGCGGCGGTGAGCAACTGGGCTGGATTGAGGCTGTTGCACGTTGCGCTAAATAGCTTGGTGACTGGTTCGGCTGTGGCAATGGCGGTAATATTGCAGTCGGAGTTTCGCCGATTTCTGGAACAATTGGGTCGGGGGGAATTTCGGCAATTGTTTGGACGCGATCGCCGGCCAACTCCCGAACCGGACAGCGTAATAGATGAAATTGTGGACGCAGTAAAAGAACTTTCGCAAAACCGGACGGGCGCTTTACTAATTATAGAAACAGATTCTCCGATCGACGATCGAGATTTTTCTGTGCCGGGGTTAAAGCTAAATGCTGAAGTTTCTAAAGAATTGTTGCAGACTATCTTTCAGCCGCAAACTTTGCTGCACGACGGGGCTGTTTTGATTCGAGGTTCGCGGATCGTGTCGGCGGGAGTAATTTTGCCTTTGTCCGATCGCACTGCGTCGCGGCAGTTGGGAACGCGCCACCGGGCGGCGATGGGGATTACGGAACGGGTGCAAGCTTGCGTGTGCGTGGTGGTGTCCGAGGAAACGGGTTCTATTTCTTTAGCCCAGATGGGACTTTTAAATCGACCTTTGACTAGCAACAAACTTAAGGAATTGCTGGAAGCAAAGCTGTTTCCGTCCGAGGGAGAAAGAGTTGTGGCTCCAATTCCGATCGGCAATCTCGGACGCCAGATAGGATTGAAGGGAGTGACGCTATTAAAACGGATACTGCGCCGTTAGTCGGGTAATCGGGAGAAACCATGAGTCAAGGAATTTGCTTGGAAAAGTTGCCGGAGGATCTGCAACAGGAACTACTGCCTAAGCACATAGCAGTGATTATGGACGGGAACGGGCGCTGGGCTAAGAAGAAGGGCTTGCCGCGGATTGCGGGGCACCGCCGAGGAGCTAGCACTCTGAAGGAACTGCTGCGCTGCTGCAAAGATTGGGGGATTCCAGCTTTAACGGCCTATGCTTTTTCGACGGAGAATTGGGGGCGGCCTGCCGGGGAAGTGGATTTTTTAATGAGTTTGTTTGAGGGTAAGTTGCGACAAGAATTGCGGGAGATGGTGGACGAGGACGTGCAAATTCAATTTATGGGGAATTTGCAGGCTTTGCCGAAGTCTTTGCAGGCCCAAATCGAGCGTTCTGTGACGGCCACTCAGCATAATCAGGGGATTTTGTTTACGGTGGCGACGAATTACGGGGGGCGTCAGGAGATTGTACAAGCTTGTCGGGCGATCGCCACTCAGGTGAAAGAGGGCAAGTTGCAGCCGGAGGAGATTGATGAGGTTTTATTTAAACGCTATTTGTATACTGCTGATGTTTGTGACCCGGATTTGCTGATCCGGACGAGCGGGGAAATGCGGTTGAGCAATTTTCTACTATGGCAAATGGCTTATTCGGAAATTTACATTACTGAGACGCTGTGGCCGGATTTTGATCGATCGGAGTTTCACCGCGCTTTGTCTGATTATCAGAAGCGCAGTCGCCGATTTGGCAAAGTCTAACGATTTTGGATTTGGGATTTTAGATTTTAGATTTTTTGGTTGATTTTTTAGTTTCCAAGTAGGTCATCTCCTGCTCAACATAACGAATTTAGATTTTAGATTGGAGGACAAATCTAAAATCTAAAATCTAAAATCTAAAATCAAATTAGGGGCCGGAGAAAACGGCCGCTTCAATGTCTTGACGTGAGAGGGAGTATTTGAATGCTCGCTGAATGTCTTGGCCGTCGGCTCCAGCATCGATGTAGCGGACGGTAAGTTGGTCAATATCGAGGGAGAGTTCTGCTTTCCATGTAAGTTGCTCGATCTGCCAGCAGTGGAGTTCTCGCCGATCTTGCTGGCAGCCGCGGCTTTTTAGCCACTGCTCGATTTCCGGGAGTGGATGGTTGTACAAAGGAGTGTCAGCGGAAGGAAGAGTCATGGGATTTTAGATTTTAGATTTTGGATTTTAGATTGGGGATTTCGGATTGGGGATTTCCGATTGTAGATTGGAGATTTGGGATTGGAGGCTTTAATTGCCGCGAATTAAGCCGATCGCGATCGCCAGTACCAAACATCCGATTAAGCTAGCTCCCATGATAAACAGAGCGAACATTTCTCCGGGAGAAAGGGGTCGATCCGTGGGATCTAGGTAAGCGGAGTTGGAAGTTTTTTTGCCCGATCCCGAAACCGGAGTATTGAAGCCTGGGGGCGACTGAATCACGTTCAGGCGAGAATAGCCTATTTTGAGGTCGTAGGCGAGGCGACGTTCTGGGTTGCTGAGGGTGGCGTAGGCGTTGTTGAGCTGCTGAAATTTGGCGGTGGCGACTGCGGGCGGCAGCTCGGTGGTATCGGGATGGTAGAGTTTGCTCAGTTCCCGGTACGATCGCCGAATTTCGATCGGCGATGCGGAAGGATGCAGCCCTAACAAGCCGTAGTAACTAGAACCCAAGGGGGTTTTGCCGGGTATTTTCTGACTTTCGCTGTTTGCCGTTCCCTCGTTAGGAGTCACCTCAGCGCCTCTGGGCTTGTTTATAATTTTTGATTATTTTAGAGCAGATTTGAGGGTAGCGCCACTGTCTGCGATGTCGAGGGGTTGAGGGTGGGCGATCGGCTCAAGGTACGATCGCCCACTTTAAACTATGAATTGGTCGAGCGCAAATTCTGCACATCCTCAACGCTAAGCCCCGTAACTTGGGCGATCGTGGCATTATCTAGCTGTGAAAGTAATTGTCGGGCGATCGCTAGCGTTTCTTCTCGTTTTCTTTCCTCTCTTGCTTCCTGTATTCCTGCCTGTCTTGCTTCTTCAAAAGCTTTAATAATTGCCCCCTGTTGATCGTGAATAAACTGTTCCCTGCGTTCCAAAACTTCTACTTCTTCCCGACTTAACCGGGCTTGATTGGCAAGATCGAATGCTTTGTGGATTTCCGGTACGCTATCGATTGTTTCGGGAACTTCTGAGAGAATTCTGGCATATTTCATGAAATATATCCATTTATCTGTCAAAGTTTCTAGTTGACTTGCTTCTTTATGGAATTTAGGTAATTCTACAAACACTAAGTTCATGGCATCTTCGGGATAGTTTAAATTGCTTTTAACTTCTTTATACACAAATCTCGAAATTAAGTTAGGGCTGTTGCGAAACATTTCAAAATCTGTAATGGTTAAAGCTATTAATGGCTTGAGCATTCGATAGCCTTCTCCTCTTTGCAATTGAAATGCGTAGGTTGTGGCTGCATTGTACAACACCCGATTGCCAGAATATTGAACGTTGAGAACTAGAATTTCAATAATGACTAAGCTGCCATCGTCTAGTTTTGCTGTGACATTGAGGTAAGTATCTTTTAAACTTTCAAGTTGCCTCGGCAGATTCTGGTTGATAATTTCTAAGTCTTGGATGGTGGGATTGCCTTCATAAATTAGAGCGTTGAGAAAGCTAATTAGAATATCTTTGCTTTCTGAGGAACAGAATATTTTTTTGAAGGCGTAATCCGTTTTCGGGTTGATAAATATCATAGTTGTCAGATTTAGCTTTAAGGTTATCGGTTTGGTGGCGAAACAACCCGATTTGAGAGCCGTCAAACTGCTGATTTTGTTTCAGGTAATGGTTTGACATTTTCCGGCAAATGTGAATTAGCTATCGCCAGCACAGGCTCCTCGATACTGTGTTCGCTGTCGGTGGGGAGTTGGCAAGAAATCAACTCTGTGACGATGCGATCGCCCAGAACATCTTCCCAATCCTGCAACTGTTCTCTGGCTTTGATCGGTGTATTGACAGCCACGTCTACGCCCATTTGCTGAAGGTTGAGGCTGTGGGCTGTCGATCGGCGGTTGACACACTCCACCAGCCAAACGCTCAATCCGACTGCTGCCATCAAAGGCAAGACAATCCGGTAATCGCGGGTTAATTCAAACATCAATAGGATGGCTGTCAGCGGTGCTCGGGCGCTGCCGGCGAGCACGGCGGCCATTCCCACCATTGCGTAGGCGGCAGGGCCCGCAACTCGATCGCTCATTGCCGGCAGCATTTCCAAAAAGAGGCCGTAAGCCGAACCCAGGGAAGCTCCCAAAAACATCGCCGGAGCGAAGATACCGCCCACTAAACCGCTGCCGAGGCTGATTGCTGTCATCGCCAGTTTGACAAACAGCAGCAGCAACAGCAAAGGCAAGGAAAATTTAACATCTTGGAGCATGGCTTGGACTGTTTCGTAGCCAACACCCAAAATTTGAGGCAATTGCAGGGCGACTAAGCCGACTGCGGCCCCGCCGATGATCGGGTGAAGCGGCCGGGGCAGTCGTCCGAGCCAAGCAAATCCTCGGACTTTTCCTTGAAAACAGCCCTCGGCTAATTGAATTGCTTCTGTGTAGGCTAGAGACACTCCGCTCGCTAAAAGTCCCAATCCCATATACAGAGGCAGTTCCAGGGGGCTGCGGACATCGTAGATCGGCAAAGAAAAGGCCGGCTGAGCTCCCAAGCAGATTTGAGCGATGAGCGCCGAAACTACGGCGGAGAGCAAGACAACGCTGACTGACGAAGTGGCGAAGGTGCTGCCGAGCACGACTTCTAAGGCAAAGAAGACTCCGGCGATGGGAGAGTTAAACCCGGCGGATAAACCAGCAGCAGCTCCCGCGCCGAGGAGCAAGCGCTGCCGTTCTGGGGAAAGCTGCAAGACTTGAGCCAGCAGCATTCCGAAGTTGGCGCCGATTTCGACACTGGGCGCTTCCGGGCCGAGGGAGGCGCCGGTGCCGAGGGAAACTGAGGCCGCCACCATTTTGGTGATGGGTTTGAGGGGGGAGAGTTCTTGCAGGCCGCGGGTGGCTGCAATTAAGGAAGACATATTCGGCCCAAAATCCCGAAATCGCCACCGCATCAGCCCGATGATGACTCCGCCGATGGTGGGAATGCAGGCTAGCGTCCAAGAGCCTTTCGAGGCGATCGCCCCCATGAAGTCTTCCAGCATCAGGCTGTGGATGAAGTGGATGAGGTAGTGAAAGGTGACGACGCCTGCACCCGTAACTCCCCCGATGACTAGGGAGAGGATGAGCAGGAGGGTTTCTGGGCTGGGGTGCAGGCGGTTGAATAGCGGGCTTAGTCGGGAGGCTTGGGGAGTTGCTGCGGTTGGCCCGGGTGGCGGCAGATCCACAGGAGGGATGGCTCTCATTTAGCGGTTAATTCTTCGGTGAGAAGTTATATAAATATTACAATTTATTTCTTATTTTCATTTTGAGTGATTTTAGGGGAATTGACAACTTAATTAAGGCGTATTTTAGGGTAAATTTTTGGGGCTAGCCGCTGAGGTGGAATGACTGATTATGAGGAGCGACGGATTTGGCGTGATTGTATGCTCAGTTACATTCAAACTTAGATATACTCTGGCTATAATGCTAATTAACTATATTTACCTTGTGGGTGGTTATGCTGAGCGCTTCAGTGAACTAGCCATATCATATAACTCAGTGCAAAACAACTTTCAAATTAAAGAATTAGCCATTGGATATTTTACCTTACAACCACAAATCTCAAATCTCCAATTTTAAAATCCTCGCTCGCGCATAGATAGTATCACATCGGTTGTTGGGTGGGCGGAATTCTTGGTCTGGGTTTGGCGATCGACATTAGCGGATCGCCGATGGTGGCGACTTTCCAGGGTGGGGATTCGAGCTGACGTGCTGCGATTAAAAAGGGTGCTCCTCGCTTTAGGCGATCGACCATTATTTTAGGTGGAATAAATGCCGATAAAAAAGGTTCGTTGACGCTGCCAATATATGCGTAAGCACCATTCTCTAGCCACCTTCCGGCAACGGTGTTTGTGTCATCTGGCGCTGCTGCTGACCAACTGTGGATCATGTGGATTGCTGCGGGAAATTGTAGTTTTGGTATGTCTTCAACTAAAGCGTCGCCGTTGCCCACTTGGAATGATTTTGGATAGCCTTTGGAATTCATTAATATTAAGTCAAATGTCCACAGTTTTGAAGCTAAACTCCGCCACTTTTCCAGGCTAGATTCGGGTTTCTGCACTAATTCGACATTTAAACCTATGGTTTTTAGTTCGCTAGCTGCTTCCTCCATTTCATATTTTGCCCAATTTCCTTCCTTGGGGTAACTGTCATAAAGCATGGCTGTTTGGCTGTCTAGAAATATGGCACACATGGCTTGATAGATCGATCGTACCTCGGAACCGTAAATCCAGCCGACAGCAGCCCAGCGTTCGTCGTTGGGGTGCCTTCCCAAACCATCGGTAACGGCTAGTTGTTCGTCTGGTTTTTCAGGAGATTGATATTTGACTGCTTGTTGGCGTACAATGGTTATTGTGTCGATCGGGTCTGCGAGTTGAGAATAAAAAAATCCAGTTGATTCGACAGCTTTTGTAACGGCTAGTTGCAGATTTTTCCACTGTGTGTTATTGAGGGTATCATTGGGTTTTCCGAAGTTGCCTTCTAGAAATACTAAAGGTTGGCCGTGAGCGGCTGCTAAGGCAACTGCTGCTGAGCGCGCGGGGTCATTTTCTGATGTGATTACTACTCCTGGGGGTTCCCAGCCGAGTTGCGTCCATTTTGCTTTTAAGGTTTGAGTATCAGTGGCATTCCAGGCTGCTGCTGTGGCGTTCAGCATTAATTGCTGGAGTTTTTGATTGGTGGGCAATTGCTGTTTGATGCTTGGCAAACGGACTATTTCTTCGGGTTGAAAGCGCTGCAAAAACATGGGCGCATATTTTTTATCTTCGATGAGAATCGGCCAGTTTCCTTTGAGATTCCATTTTTGGATGGCTGCTAAAAATGTGGCTTCGTCGGGTACTAAAACTACGCGGTTGACTGTTGGTATGTTGGATCGGAGGATGGCGGTTCGGAGGCCTGTTTGAATTGGCCAGGGTTCTTGTTTGGCTGAGGCGGGAAGTTGAAAGGGTTTTTTGAAAAGGCGATCGCACCCGACACCGATTATTGCTAAGCTTACAAGAAGTGCGATCGTCAGAAATTTAAATTTTAACTGTTTTTTCATAAGGCAAGGGGAAGGGGAAGGGCAGGGAAGCAAAACACTTGATTATAAATATGAGCAATTTTGTAAATATTTTTAGGGGCTGCAAGCGGATTTTCCGAAAAATACAACAGAGAAAGCTTGTAAGTGCGATCGGGCTGGCAACTTTTAGTATTATTGCCTTAGCAACTACAGGTTTAATAATTGTCGCAGCGAACCGTTCGTCAGTCAAGCATCAAGTCCGGTAATTGCTGACAGCGAGAGAATGTCAAGGTTGCAATCTTTCCGGGGGGAATTTGAGCGAAGTTTTTCTGGAAGGCGTCAATTTAGAAAAAGCCAACCTGAAAGATGCCAATTTGTGGAGCGCGCATTTGGTAAATGCTAACTTGAAACAGGCAAACTTGGCTGGGGTTTACCTGATAAGCAGCAATTTGGCTGGGGCAATTTTGGAGGTAAGCAATCTAGAAAAGGCGTTTTTAGAGGATGCTTATTTGGGAGGGAGTAATTTGATAAGTGCTAACTTAAGATGTGCTTTTATGAAAGGTATTTTTCTCGTTAACGCTGATTTGGAAGGGCGAATTTCGAGGGTGCTAATCTGTGGATGGCTAATCTGGAAAGTTCTAATTTGAAGGGTGCTAATCTGAGAAATGCTTTGCTGTTGGATACTAATTTGGCAGGGGCGAATTTAAAGGGTGCGGTGATGCCTGATGGTACGCGGCATGAATGAAAGTCATTAGTCATTAGTCATTAGTCATTAGTCAGAGGAAAGAGCGATCGCACCTGCAATCTTCATTTCCTTTATTTGGTGAGGAGATGAAGGAGTGACGAGGTGCGATCGCTATTCTAATAGCTAGCAGTTTGGGCTACGAAGGGCGATCGAGCTGATGGATCACGTGAGGGCGATCGCCCTGAGAGGAGAATTCACTTAGCGAGCAGAATGTCAATTGCAAACGCAGGAACTTTTCAGAGCTATCTAGAAACTCGATGCAACCACATTGTTGCAGTAGATTCGATCTTGCTACTGTTCCAAGTGTCATAAAAATCTAAAGCTTCACGCAAACTAAAGGCATTCCCACCGGAGGATATCAATTTACGACTGTATAACTTGTTTTCGCCCTTGTTGTCTGGTGAAAATCGGGAATTTTTCCGATAGCCTGCGTAGAACCATTCTCCGGTTGGATCGTTCACAAAAAAGTCACCATTGTTGTTATAACCGCGAATAACTAGAATGTGACCCCACCGCGTCCAATAACCATGCAATATACATATCTCACCAGAATCGAGAGAGCGAGTGATGTCTGAAAGACTCCCCTTGAATGTCAAATTATCTCTCAACCCTAAACCTTCTAACAATCTTTTGATTCCATCGGGAGAACCGTGATCTATTCCCAGTCGATCGAAACGTTTTTTTACATCATCCTCGTACTGTGGCCAGGGGCCTAAATCTGCAACTTGAAAATACTTCAGACACATTGCCGTGCTGGTAGAACCGCAAGTGCGCCAAGGTTCAATTTCGTTATCTTCTTGACTGAAATACGGAACGTTATGATTGACAGCTATAATTTACCTCAAGCTGTTGTATTGGAATTAGAAATACGGTGTTAGCAGCTTTTGCTCTGCCTTAACTCAATCAAAACCCAAACTATAGCAATCCGATCTGAGTCTCACAACACAACGCCCTCTAGTCTTCCTAGACTTGTTGTATAGCAAGACTTTGAGATTTTACGGATCTAGAAAATCACTTAGGATTGCTATAGGTCGCTCTGTCGGTGAGAAAAAGTGACAAAATTTTGATACAACTGATTTTTCAAGTCTTTCAAGAGCGAAACCGAAAACAGGTTTAGAATCTAGCTCTACTGCCTCTGACATCAATATGTACATGACCACCGTATAAACCTAACCCTCCCTCCCAGATTGGATCTAACTTCCTGTAGATTTGTAAGGGAGTAAGGTTAATGCAGTAAAAATCCATAGCTTTCCCAGGAATATGCTGCGAATTGCGAGAAGCATTGGGAATTTCATCGTTGAGCCACTTGGGGCGATACCAAGAAGTAACAATCATAGGTTCGCCAAGCGCAGAACGTGCTTTCTCGGCTTCCTTAGCAAGCTGCAAAATTCCATTGAGTTCGCCTAAAGAGGTTGGAATTCTATCCCCTCCTTTAGTTGCTTCGTACCAATAGAAATTACCATCGGCCAAAATTGGCTCGACCAAATCCACACTTGTGCCGTTTGGCAGCGTAATGAGAGCCATATTCTGTTTTTCCTTGTTTCTATAAATCTCGTAGATAGAAAACGTTTTAAGCTGTCGCGCATTTAAATTGTATATTCAGGGCGGGCGGGACGCCCAACCCCTACTCCCCACAAAAAGTTAATTTTTTTTGACATACAATTTAAATGCAGAACAGCTTAGTGCCTATGAATTAGCTGCAAGCCACTTCAAAATAGCCCGACCAACAGCTCTTCCACCGCGCTCGCTCCAATCTTTGCGATTTGCGACTGGTGCATCCATAAAGTAAATTTCTGCAAGCACTGAAACACGAACATCTGTATCTTCTGCTCCGCTTAAAACCCCTAAAGCTTTACGGGGATCTCTTCCCCTAGCAATACGATCGCGAATTCCTAGCTCTGAGGCAATCTCAGCACTCATCAATTTTGCCAATGCCAGATCTACGGCATCCCCCTTTGTCTTGTGAATTAGCACCTCGGCACCTTGAGCTGAACGGTTTGCTGCATTGTGATGAATTGAACAAAAAACATCAAACCCCTCAGCAGTTTTGCCAATTTCATACAAGTCATTCCCCGGAGTAACACCACCAAAATCAGTAACGGTACATGGCACGCCTGCTGCTAGAATGACATTTTTTGCTTCTTGGGCTGCAATTTTGTTGAGGTCATATTCACGTTCACGTCCAACTACCGCTCCAGGGTCAAAACCACTTGGGTTAACACCATGCCCAATCTCTAAAAGCACTCCTTTACCCTTCCAAGTTTTACGAGTTGGTGTAGGCGTAGGAGAAGAAATACCCAAAAGAGTTTTAGCTTCAGGTACAAGGTCAAGGACTTTCTTGATATAAGCGTCTTTACTCTTTCGATCCTCATCAGAACCAGTAAATGGCCCACCAATATATCCAGCGTAAGCAATAAACTCAATATAATCTTCAGGAGTGCTGTTGCTGGTTCGCCAACCCGAATAAACGGGACGATCGATAAACACCCAATAGCCTTTAACTGCTTCTTCTAAATCATCAAACTTGCAGTATATGTCTGTTTCTCCAGCACTGTCAGTATAAATAACCTGATCGGCAATTGCTCTCATTTCTCTCCGAAACTTCATTCCATAAGGATTTGCATGAAGCTTGAATAGTTCTGACTTACCGCGTCCAGATTCTAAGATTGCTTGTGCTAGTTGAATAATTTTCAAATGTTCAAATTCAACCGTTGTTAGCTTCAAAGCCTGCACAAAATTGTCCCAAGTAAACATAAAATCCTCCAGGTGTTGTAAATGATGAATTTAATGAACAAACTCAACTATTAAAGAATAACCAACCCCGATCGCCCTGCCGGTGAGAAAAAGTGACTAGCTTTTGTAAACTTACGTAAATCCCCCGATCGCCCTGCCGGTGAGAAAAAGTGACTAGCTTTTGTAAACTTACGTAAACTCCTCAATCGATTTGAGATTTGAGATTGTGCAATTAACCTCATCCCCAATCCGGGTTAAATATCCCCCTTATTGCTCAGTCTCGGAAGGGGGAACAAAAGCTTGTGTAGTATCGGTTTCAACCGACAAGGATAAAAGGGATTACCTTCCGGTTAATTCAGTCAATTTGTTTTCTTTCCTGAAAAGGAAGTCGCCGTCATGAAACATAAGTAAATTTACTTAATAGGTCAAAATGGCTATGACGGGACAAGAGGCGATCGCCCTAGTTGATAGTCTGTTACAATCCGCAAACAAAAAGCAAAAACTCAATGACATTCAATCCCGCGTCTTTCTGCAAACTTGGGAAGGACACTCTTATCAAGAGATAGCCGATCGCTTACTTTACGAACATGACTATATCAAAAAAGTCGGTTCGCATTTGTGGCGAAATCTCTCTCAAATCATCGGCGAAAAAATCTCAAAGCAAAATCTGCAAGCAGTCTTGCGCCGTTACCAGCATTGCAGTGCGGGCATCTTGCCGGCTAGCGAAGGAGATAGCAGCACTCAAGATTGGGGAGAAGCGATCGATGTTTCCCAATTTTACAACCGGCAACAGGAACTGGAAACATTAAAAACTTGGATTAGCGGCAATTCTACCCGCGCGATCGGTATTTTTGGACTTGGCGGTATCGGTAAAACTTCTCTGTCTGTCAAACTCGCCCAGCAACTTCAATCTCAATTTGAATTTGTAATTTGGCGGAGTTTGCAGCAAGCACCGCCATTAGATGCTATCCTCGGCGATATTTTACCAATTTTCACTGGTTCATCAACCGCCAAAAATTACTCTATTAACGCTCTCATGGAACAGTTGCGGCAAAAACGCTGTTTGTTAATTTTAGACAATCAGGAGTCGATTTTGCAAGGAGGAAATCGCAGCGGACAATACCAACAAGGTTATGAAGAATACCGACAGTTATTTGCGCGCATTGCTGACGAAACTCACGAAAGTTGTCTGGTTTTAACCGGAAGAGAACAACCGGGCGGGTTTGCTGTGCGATCGGGCGAAAATTCACCCGTGCGATCGCTCCAACTCTTCGGAATTTCACCGCCCGTATGCCAGAAAATCCTCGCCGATAAAGGATTAAAACCAACGCTATTGCAGTGTCAAAATCTTGTCAACCATTTTGGTGGTAATTCCCTCGCCATCAAACTTGCTGCAACTACGATTAAAACTATTTTTAGCGGTGAGATTGACGCATTTTTAGCTCAAGGAAATACTGTTTTTAGCGATTTGTGGGATTTGCTCGATCGCCAGTTCGATCGCTTGTCTCCTTTACAACAACAAATTATGTATGGGATTGCAATTAATCAAGAAAGAGCGACTCCCGCAAATTTAAAAGCAGAAATTTTACCCAAAGTTTCGGGCCGACAACTGATGGAAGCATTGCAATCCCTAGCGGAGCGATCGCTCATTTTCGATGAACTATCGCTCAATTATACCGCATCAACCAGTTTAATGCTACAACCGGCGATCGCCGAGTATGTTAAAGAACGATGGCTCGAAAAGTAGCTCTAAGTGGGTTTTTTTAAGGGGGATGCGAGGGGGATCTAGACTCAGGTAAAAACTATACCGAAATCTAAACTGATTCATTTGCAATCGCAAACTACGGGCGATCTAATTTTTAATAAATGCCCGGAATTAGTTTTTTTACTCGCTGGCGGTACTCTGAATAGTCTGGATATTTTTTGGTTAACCAGGTTTCTTCTCGGTTGGCTTTGATCTCAAAAAGTATTATTAATAGTGCGCTGACTATTAAGTGGGATATGCTCATTTGAAAAAGTGTCCAGCCGAGGGCTGCTAAAATTAAGCCGCTGTATAATGGATGCCGCACTATTCCGTAAATGCCTGTTTGGACTAATTCTCCGTCTTCTCTGGGATATGGTAAAGGTGTGAGGTTTTTTCCTAAGTCTATCAATCCTTTGATGATGAAAATTAATCCGGTTAAGCCGAGAATACTGGCCATAAACCAGATAATATAAAGTAAGTGGGTTGATTGAATTTTTAATCCTGGCAGTTGATAAACTGGTAAGATTACAAATCCTGTGAGCAATCCTCCTTGAAGCAAAACTAAATATTCGCCGCGGCTGTTGTTGCGCCAGCCTTCGCGCGTGAAGCCCCAGTCAGTTAAGATTTTCATAATTGAAGGAAGAAGGAAGTTCGGCAACGGATTCTGTAACGGATGTAACGGATGTAACGGATGTCAGGAAGAGGGAAGAAGGAAGAGGGAAGAGGGGAGAAGAAAGTGAACTGTAGGTTGGGTAGAGTGAAGTAAAACCCAACCTACGGCGAACAGCGAACAGTCAACAGTCAACAGTCAACAATTAACAAATTTATTCTCGCCAAGGACGAGTCATTAGTTCTAATTGATTGACTTCATCTTGGCTCAAATTCCAGCCTAATGCGCCTGCATTTTCTTGGGCTTGTTTGGCAGTCTTGGCGCCGGGAATGGGGATGACTCCGTTTTGGCATATCAACCAGTTTAGGGCAACTTGGGCGGGAGTTCGATCGCGCTTTCGGCCCATTTTCCGCAGGGTAGACATGACTAATTCAATTTTTTCGATGCCGCTTTTGCTGAAGCGGGAGTCCATTTTGCGGGCTCCTGTAGGTGGTTCTTGGGCTGTGTATTTGCCGGTGAGCAATCCTTGGGCTAAGGGGCTGTATGCTAAAATTGTGACTCCCAATTCGCGGGCTGCACCCACAATTCCTTGTTTTTCTACTTGCCGCGACAGCAAGGAGTAACGGACTTGATTTGTTGCTAGGGGAACGCCTCTGGCTGCTAGGATTTTATGGGCTTGGCGCATCTGTTCTACTGAATAGTTGCTGACTCCTACTGCTTGAATTCTGCCTTGTTTTACTTCATCGGCTAAGGCGTTCATCAGGGTTTCTTGACTGAGTAAAAAAGTGAATGGCCAGTGCACTTGGTAGAGGGCTATTTGTTCTACTTGCAAGCGTTTTAAGCTGGCACTCAAAGCGTCGGAAACTGATTTTCCTGTAATCCGCCAAGGTACGGGGCCGAATTTGGTGGCTATTTGCACGGGTTGGCTGGTTTTTTTGAGAAACTGCCCCAGTAATTCTTCTGACAAGCCGTTACCGTAGACTTCGGCTGTGTCAAAAAAGTTGACTCCGTTGTCAAGGGATGTTTTGAATGCTGCTTCGACTTCGGCGGCGCCGTAGTTGCTGCCGTAGTTCCAAAATAGTTTGTCGCCCCAAGCCCAAGTTCCGACGCACAGGGGAATGACGGCGGGGCCGTTTTGTCCTAGGGTAATGGTTGTCACGGTTGGTAAATCCACAGTTATTGATTCTCTTTATTTTTATATGAATTTATACGAATAATCCCGATCGAGCTTCTAGCCGGGGGAGGAATGGCGGCTGGTGGCGATATCTCAGTTACTATAAGTGCAAATGATGTGTTTATTTGAGTAGTTATGTCGATCGACCGTTTGCCAGATTCAAGATTAACAGATTCCGCGACTCCTGCCATCAAGAGAGTTACCCTCGTGACTATGTTCCGGTTGGGTTTGTTTCAGATGGGATTGGGCATGATGTCGATTTTGACCCTGGGGGTGCTCAATCGCGTGATGATTAAAGAGTTGGCGATTCCGGCTACTGTGGTGGCGGGTACGCTGGCTATGCACCAGTTTGTCGCCCCGGCTAGGGTGTGGTTCGGGCAAATGTCTGATGCTAAGCCTTTGTTTGGCCATCACCGCACGGGTTATGTGTGGATGGGCGGGGTTGTGTTTGTGATTTCTGCTTTTTTGGCGGTGCAGGTGATGTGGCGCTTGGGTAGCAGTTTGGAGGCTGTGGGGTGGACTACTCCTACTTACGGTTGGGTGGGTTTGTTGGGTTTGATTTTTGCACTTTACGGTATTGCTATTTGTTCGAGTTCGACTCCTTTTGCTGCTTTGTTGGTGGATGTTTCGGATGAGGAGGATCGATCGAAGTTGGTGGGTGTGGTGTGGTCGATGCTGATGGTTGGTATTATTATCGGGGCGATTGTTAGCAGTGGTTTGCTGAAGCAAATTGATGGGGATGTGCCACGGGAAGTTTTGCAGGCTTCGATTAACGGTTTGTTTGTGAAGGTGCCGGCGCTGGTTTTGCTGTTGGTGGGGATTGCGACTTTTGGCGTTGAGAAAAAGTATTCGCGGTACAAGATGCGATCGTCCGCAGTGAATCGAGAAGATAAAATTACTCTGGGAAGTGCGCTGCGGATTTTGACTGCTAGCCGCCAAACCGGTTTGTTTTTTACTTTCCTGCTGATTATGACAATTTGCTTGTTTATGCAGGATGCAGTTTTGGAACCTTACGGCGGGGAAATTTTTAAGATGTCGATTTCGGAAACTACGCAGTTGAATGCTATTTATGGTACTGGTACTCTGATCGGTTTGAGTGCAACTGGTTTTTTAATTGTGCCGCGCATTGGCAAGGAAAATACGATTAGGTTGGGCTGTTTGTCGGTTGCTGCTTGTTTTGGTTTAATTATTTTATCGGGATTTACTGGTAATCCAATTGTGTTTAAGTCTGCTTTAATGTTGTTTGGTTTAGCTTCGGGTATTACTACGACGGGTGCGCTGAGTTTGATGTTGGATTTGACTGCGGCGGAAACTGCTGGGACTTTTATTGGTGCTTGGGGTTTGTCGCAGGCGATGGCGCGGGGTGTGGCGACGATTAGTGGCGGTGCTATTTTGGATTTGGGCAGAAGTTTGTTTGGGGTGCCGATGTTGGCTTACGGGTTGGTTTTTGCTGTGCCGGCGGTGGGTATGATTCTGGCTGTTTGGTTGTTGGGTAGGGTGGATGTTCGGGAGTTTCAGGATAATGCTAAAAGTGCGATCGCCACTATTCTTGAAAATGAATTAGACTGATGTGTTGTCAGGAAAGCAGGTGTCAGTTGTCAGTTGGGCTGTGGCAGTTGTTAGTTTCAATAATCAATAACCAATAACCAATAACTAATAACTAATGACTAATTTTTGGGATTCTATTTTAAGTTTTGCACGGGTTACTGTCGAGAAAGTCGGACAGCAGTTGTTGCAAGATTTCGGTTCCGCGCAAGCGGATGAGAAGGATGACGGGAGTTTGGTGACGAAATCGGATAATTGGGCTGATGCGGAAATTAGAAGTGCGATCGCATCTACTTTTCCCAGTCACGGGATTTTAAGTGAGGAGGGCGAACACGTTTTCCCAGATACTGAATGGTGTTGGGTTGTCGATCCTTTGGATGCTACGACTAATTTTGCTAGGGGAATTCCGATTTGGGGTATTTCTTTGGGTTTGTTGTATCGCGGAACCCCGGTTTTTGGCTGCGTGCATTTGCCGCCAATTAATCAGTCTTTTCACGGTTTTTATGCACCTGATTTTGCGGGCGGCGTGTTTGACAATATGCCTCAAGGTGCTTTTTTAAACGGGCAGCAAATTCGGCCGACTGCTGATAAAATGAGCGGCAATCATTTTTTTAATTTGTGTTCGCGGAGTGTGGGAATCGGGCCTCATCTTCCGAGTAAAGTTCGGATGTTGGGCATGGCTAGTTACAATTTTTTGACTGTGGCTTCGGGTGTGGCTATGGGAGGGGTGGAAGCGACTCCCAAAATTTGGGATATTGCGGGGAGTTGGGTAATTGTGAAGGCTGCTGGTGCGGTTTGGTTGCCGCTGGAATCCCCGGCTATTTTTCCGCTGGAAGTGGGGAAGAATTACGGCAGGATTTCTTATCCGACTTTGGTGATGAATCGGCAGGAGTTGGTGTCCGTGTTTTTGCCGTTTGTGGAGGCTTGGAAGAAGAAAAAAATGGGGTGATACTATTTTCGATTTTCGATTTTCGATTTTCGATTTTCGATTAAGGAATTACTAATTCCCAAAGGGTTTGAATATAATCTACAGTTTAATTCTTTTTGGGAACTGGTATCATTGGCGATCGCACAAATCACACAATTATCAAATAAAACTGCAAGGCAGGCGTAACGGAGGAGTCTCCCACGCCTGCCGTGCTGTTTGGAAGAAATATACCGACCGATGACCGATGGTTCAAGTATGCCTACTGTTGTCTATTTCTGCCAATCTGCGATCGGGTGGTTTTGTTTTACGTCGATCGGGTGATGCAGTCTTGGTATAATTTGTGGTAATGTTTTGACGACCTATTATCTCTGGCAAATAAAATTATACCCCTTTTCAAGTAGAGGCACAAGGGTAAATAGATTTACTGCGGTGTGGGAAAAAGTAGATGAGTGGTATATTGGCTATGTCGAAGAGTTAGCCTGGGGGAAGATACAAGAATAAACCTGGGAAGAAACTCGGAAAAGTCTACGGTTTGCGATCGCACTAATCTCCATAGCACAATTCTCGCATCCGATTTGCTGACAGTGGCAGTCCCAATTCTACCAGCGTTTGTAAATACTCGTCAGGCGTTTTTGGCGGATTTTTGAGCCTGATTCTTTGTTTCTCGGCTGCTTTGCATACACCTTCAAACTTTAAGTTGAGAAAGCGCAGGATAAAGTCATCTGGGTGCAGCGGTTCAATGTTATATTGTTTGAGATTCTCAGTAGGAAAATCCCTGAGATTGAAAGTAACGATAAAATCCGCGCGAGAATGAATTGCTGCTGCTAGAACGTGCCGATCGCCCGGATCTGGAAGTTCCAACTCTGGTATAATTAACTCGTAGCCAGTCACCACACAATTTTTAATGCTTGCATTCATCAGATTTTTGGTTCTGGCAAGCTGTTCTAATGTGAGATTTGGATTGTTTTGAAGCACGTTTCTCATCCACTCGCCGTGAATCTCTTCTGTCCACCTCGGCTCAAACACATCACCAACTGCTAATTCCATCAAAAAATCGCGGAGTGCGGCTGAATACAAAACATTAGCATCGCAGACAACTTTTACAATTTCCATGAGTTAGTCGTACAAACCGAGTGCTTCTGATTCTGCGACAAGTTCGTCAAGTATTTTACTTCTTTTGTCATAATCCTGCTTTTTATATTTCATTACATCTTCATAACGTATCCGGCGACAGGTACTTACCATTTTGTAAGGAATTTCGCCAGAATCTAGCAACTTCCACACATACTCGCGGGAGACATTGAGTATGGCCTCAACCTGCCAGATATCGAGTTCCTCAGTAATTGGAATCAGCTTGACAGTATTGCCGCTGCTTGTCTGTTGCAAAATCGCTAATAGCAGTGGCAATGCTGCGGCAGGTATGTCAATTGTCTTTCCCTCTTTTTCGTTTAATATCAATTTGAGGGATTCGCCAGACGGATGATTTTGCAAGTGCGATTCTAAAGCGCGGCTACTGGTTTTGGCAACCGCTGCTTCTTCGGCTGTGGGCAAAGCAGGTGCTGAGTCGGGATCTCCGGTGAATGTCATGTTAATTTGGGGGTGAGAATAACAGCCAATCAACTACGATCGTAGCAATTTTGCGAGGCGATCGCACTTGATGCAGCCAGCAAAATAACAGATGTTGGGATAGGGACACAACATTGCTGTATCCCTACTGCAAAATGAATTTATTGCCTCATGCGATTAATTTCGACAGCACATTAGACAACTTAGCACCGAGATTCTCAACAGAGTCCTGCTGTTTGGGATCTTTCATCGTACCGTCAGCATTAAATGCTTCAAAAGCTTGGGGAATTGCTTTCTGATCCGGGAGCACCAATACGTTAATATTCCCCAAGATCGATCGCAAATGAACCAATCCCCGCAAACCGCCCATTCCGCCTGGGGAAGCACTCATAATTACCGCTACTTTGCCCGTAAATGCCACCAATCCCGGTTCACCAGGTGCTGGGCGCGATACCCAATCGATCGCATTTTTCAACACCGGCGTAACTGAACTGTTATACTCAGGGGAAGCTATCAAAAACCCGTCATGCCCTACCATCAATTCCTTCAATTTGCGGGCATTTTCTGGCATTCCCTCTTTTGCTTCCAAATCTTCGTCAAATAGCGGCATCGGCAAATCGCGCAAATCTACATAAGTAACTTCTGCACCCGCCGCCGTAGCCCCAGCCGCCGCAACTTTTACCAGCAGTTTGTTATATGATCCTTCGCGGGTACTTCCGGCAAATGCAAGTATTTTTGGTCTGTTTGTCATTGATTTTTTCCTGATTATTGCTTCCGAGTAAAATTGTACTATTCCGAGTGATTCCAAACAAAGTCAGCAATGGGTCTATCTGCCGCCAAAACAGGATTGTCACTGGAATTTAGTAAAACCGATCGCATTTTTACCTTCCCGACACCCAAACGCCTCTCGACGCGACTGGGAATGCCGTAACCGTAAATAATGTGTCCTTTCCCCGCCAACACCACAACTTGATAGTCGGGGTTTGCTTTGACAAATTCAGCTATTTTTTCCGCCATAGTTTCGTCCCACAAAACTTGAGCTTGCAAGAATCTTTCAAAAGCCGTACTATTTCCCTGTCCTGCCTTTTGGTGTTGCTGGAAAACTTCTAGCAGCAGTTGCCGATATTCGGCGTTGTCGGTGCGAATTTCGGATATTGGCGGAATGTGCTTTTTTTCCTCGGCTGTGAGGCTTTCTAAACCTTGACTGGCAACTTTTCTCGTTACTTCGGATGGTGTATTTAAGGCGAGGACAGGTAGTTGATTTTCTTTGGCAAACCGCAAAATGGGGGCGTAAGATTCCCAGGGAAAGCGCCATCTGCGATCGTACTCTGTTTGCTCGACTAATTGCTGTTCAGTCAGTTTACCTGCTAAGTAGTTGTCGATCGCGCTTTGAAAGGGACGCTGAAACATTTCCATCGCGATCGCAATTTTCCGATTTTGCCGCTGCATTTCTCGGATAATCTTCAGTTGAGCTTGGTGGTCTTCCGCACTATCGTGGGTTTCTCCCAGATACACGACTTTTGCCTTCACCAACTGTTGCAGAATCTCTTGGTTAGTGTAAGTCTGCCCAGGTTGAGGGTTCGCCGTCGTTTGGGCTGTCACTGCACTGCTGCACAGCAGAAAGATACTCAGCGACAAGGCGCACAGTTTGATGAGTTTGGTTGTTTTCATACAAATATTATGCCGTTTCTTGCAGCCGCAAGCACAGCCGAACTCTACTATTTTAGCTGAGCAGCTAGAAAGCTCAATGCTTAATTTAACTTCATCATTTTCCCCCGTTACTTCTAAAAATGTAAAGTTTAGTTGCAGGTACTTGCGCTTCTAGAATAAGGTGCTAAATTAATAATATGAAGCGAACAAAAAGCTTCTCTGACAGATACAACATCTAGATAGCACAGCGAAGTTCACAATAGAATCTAAGGAGTAAAAACGCTGTTTAATCTCACATCTGTCTCATTAAAAACCAATAGCAGCACCCACCAACAAAGCTGATACTTCCTCAACTAATGAGAGGGGAGCAATGCAACTGAATCCGAGGATTATTGCAACTCCACATCGAAGTTGAAAAAAGAGGAAATCACTCGGTACATATGGCTGGGTGCTGTTGTTGTTAAAAGAGATTTTCGATTTGTGATGTTTTTTTCAGTAGAGGCAGAGCCTCTAGATATGCGTTACCGGGCAGAGCCGGGTAACGAGCATAATTATATTATCTCCGGTCGATGACCCCTAATACGGTAGGGGCTCCCCTCACGAAAAATATCTGTCAATAATTGACAATCTCAAAAACCCGCCCTTTTAATCGCTCGATAGGACATGATATTACTCGAAAATTGTCTCGTCTTCCTTTCGCCACGCGGGATCGACGATACAAATAAATATTAGCGGCTTTGTGCCACAGTTGTAAATAAACTGCTTGGCGTTTGGCGGAATGTAAACTGCATCTCCGGCTTCCACGAATTGATTTTCCTCGTCGATGTGCATTTCTCCAACGCCACTGAGGATGTAGTAAACTTCAGAAGTTGTCAGGGAGTGCAGCGCAGAAGTTTGTCCCGGTGGCAAAGTGGCGTGGGCTAAACTGTAACGCAAATCCACAGCTTGTTTGTCTGGATGCAGCAATTCTCGCAGTTGAGTACCGTCGCCAGCAATAAACTCGTCGCAGGCATTTAGCTTTTGAATTAGCATTATTTCCACACTCCTAAAAATCTCTTTACCACAACTTAAGTTTAATTGAAAGAGCCAGAGATGTTAAGAAATATGTAAAGTGGCGGCCGGATTTTTCAACCGTAAATTCCCGAATGCCCTCGATAATCAGGACAGTCGATCGCATCTTCAGATAAAGCTATGGTAGGCTGAACGGGACACTTGAGGTGGTAATCGCCGGTGAAAAATACGCAGTTAGCACAAGGGATTTGGTGCATCCGCTGAGCTCGGCGCAGGGAGTCGGCGACAGTACGCCCGATACTCGAAAATATCAAAAAAACTAAACCCCAGGCGGAGACAAAACACAGCGGGACTAAAACAGGCTGTATTGCCTTGAGCAAAAAGTAAAGCATAGCAATCAAATTTAGCGGTATAAGCCACACATACATTACAGTAGTGGAATTGCCGATCGATCGACCAAAAAGTTTAGAATCCTTTACAGCTCGATCGAGAAACCGGGGAATTATGGCATGATAAGGAACAGTCCTTAAATAAAATTAGAGGAAATCAGTTATGACTCTGCGATTAGGCGATACAGTTCCCAACTTTACCCAAGCTTCGTCTGAAGGCGAAATCAATTTCTACGACTGGGCTGGGGATAGCTGGGTCGTGTTGTTTTCCCACCCGAAAGACTATACTCCAGTGTGCACCACAGAACTCGGTGCAGTGGCCCGTCTCAAGTCGGAATTTGAAAAGCGGGGAGTCAAAACCATTGCCCTCAGCGTCGATGATGTGGATTCTCACATGGGCTGGATTAAAGATATTGAGGAAACTCAAAACGTCACCCTCAATTATCCGATTTTAGCAGATGGCGATCGTAAAGTTTCCGACATTTACGACATGATCCATCCCAACTCGCTAAACAACTTAACAATCCGCACAGTTTTTGTTATTGACCCGGAAAAGAAATTGCGTTTGAGCATTACTTATCCCGCGAGCACTGGTCGGAATTTTAATGAAATTTTGCGAGTAATTGATTCCTTGCAACTTACCGACAAATACAGCGTCGCGACTCCGGTTGATTGGAAAGACGGCGACGATTGCGTAATCGTACCTTCGATTACTGACCCGAAAGAGTTGGAAGAGAAATTTCCTAAAGGTTATACGCCGATTAAGCCTTATTTGCGGATGACTCCTCAGCCGAATAAATAGGTTTAACATTCCTGAAAGCAGAACCTAATTATGTAGGGTGCCCACGGAGCACCTTACCTCTATAATAATTCCCGCGTCATATCAAATCCGTTGACATCGGAATTATTATCTCTCTCTTCTCTTTCTCTGTGTCCTCTGTGCCCTCTGCGGTTTAATCATTCCGATACAACCGGAATTGAGTCCACAACAGCTTACATTTAGGACTTGAGTCCTTAACCGGATTTTTGAGGACTCAAGTCCTAACTACAAACAAAGAACTTGTGCAATCTTGTCTGAACAATTTAAAGTGGAGGAAAGGCAAAATGCTGTCATCAACAATTGTGTTGCGAATACCGCCCAAATTGCAAATGACAGACGACGAGTTTTTCGAGTTCTGTCAAATCAATAGTGAGTTACGAATTGAACGCAACAAATCGGGAGAATTGCTAATTATGCCCCCTACTGGTTCGGAGACGGGAAACCGAGAAGGTAATATATTTGGGCCGCTGTGGGTTTGGGCAGAACAAAATGGTACTGGTTTAGCGTTTACTTCGAGTACAGGATTTACTCTGTCAACAGGTGCACAAAAGTCGCCGGATGCTGCTTGGATAAAATTGGAGAGATGGAATGCTTTGTCACTAGAACAAAAGCAAAAGTTTGCCCCGATTTGCCCGAATTTTGTAGTAGAACTCAGGTCGGCTTCTGACAATCTCAAGCCATTGCAAGAAAAAATGCAAGAATATATGAGAGAACCAGGAGTGCAGTTAGGCTGGTTAATTGACCGCAAAAATCGCAGAGTTTATATTTACCATCCCGGTTTGCCCGAAGAATGTTTGGAGAATCCGGCTACAGTTAGCGGCGACCCGGTTTTGCCGGGATTTGCACTCAATATGAGTAAAATTTGGTAAGGCGAAATCGCAGGTATAAAATCACAGGAAATGACCAGTTTTTAAGAAGCTGGAGCATTGTTTCGCAACGATGGGTGCTACCAAGAGTCCGGTATGGGAAACAGGCAAAATAATATGTTTGGCAACACCCGTACAGCGAGTTTCTTCGACTGCAATTAGACTATCGTTAGGACGAGGCAAGCGCAACAACCAACCAGTACCGATATCCAAGTTACCAGCAACGATTCCCACATCTCTATTGGGTGGCGGTAATATTCTATCGAACAATCCTGTCATGAGGCTGCGTCCTAAGATAAATCTTCCCCAAGATTTGCGACTCAATCTGCAAGCAAAGCTACTACCCTGATGGGGAGTACCTAATGTAACAATTCTTCCCGGACGTTGCTGCGGAAAGTTGTCAAACAATAGGTAAATTAATAGCCCACCTAAACTATGACCGACAAAGTGGATAGTATCAGCTTTTTCTGCTGCTAATATTTTTTGGAGAGACGTAACATTTTGCTTTAATGAATTTCCCCAAGCAGCATAGGAAAATTGTTTAATTCGATAGCCGTATTTTTGCAAGCGCCAGTGCAACAATAACATTTCTGCACCGCGAAGTCCCACACCGTTAACTAAAATGACAGTTTCCATGACACCTTACTAATTTGTATAGCATCTCAACTTTGAGTTGAGCTAGCTGCCTCTGAGATATCTTGAGATTCTACCTTCTTTCTTGCCTAATTAGACGTATAATGTTTGTCTGTTCGCGATAGTCTATAAATATAGCAGGCAAAAATCAAAAAAATATGGATATTAAAAACGGCTTTGTAGGCACAATAGGCAACACACCACTAATTCGCTTAAACAGCTTCAGCGATGAAACTGGCTGCGAAATTCTCGGCAAAGCAGAGTTTCTCAATCCCGGCGGTTCCGTTAAAGATAGGGCTGCTTTATACATCATCAAAGATGCAGAAGAAAAAGGCTTGCTGAAACCGGGCGGCACCGTTGTTGAAGGCACTGCGGGCAATACTGGCATCGGTTTGGCCCACATTTGCAACGCTAAAGGTTACAAATGTATGATTGTGATTCCCGATAACCAATCTCAAGAAAAAATCGATGCTTTGAAAACCTTGGGCGCTGAAGTTCGGACTGTTCCCGCTGTTCCTTACAAAGACCCGAATAATTATGTCAAATTGTCGGGAAGATTGGCTTCGGAAATGGAGAATGCAGTCTGGGCAAATCAGTTTGACAATTTAGCCAATCGCCGAGCTCATTACGAGACGACTGGCCCGGAAATTTGGGAACAAACAAACGGCAAAATTGATGCTTGGGTAACAGCTACTGGTACTGGTGGCACTTTTGCTGGCGTAGGAATGTTTTTGAAAGAAAAAAATCCTGCTGTGAGAATTGTCTTGGCAGACCCGATGGGCAGCGGGCTTTACAGTTATTTCAAAACTGGGGAAATTAAGACGGAAGGTAGTTCGATTACTGAGGGAATTGGCACCAGTCGCGTCACTGGAAATATGGAGAATGCCCCGGTAGACGACGCCATCCAAATTCACGATACTGAAGCTGTCCGGGTGATTTACCAACTGCTGAGGAAAGAAGGGCTGTTTATGGGCGGTTCTGTGGGGATTAATGTGGGGGCGGCGGTGGCTTTGGCGAAGCAAATGGGGCCTGGACATACGATTGTGACGGTACTCTGTGATGGCGGGGCTCGGTATCAGTCGCGTTTGTTCGATCGACAATGGTTGGCTTCCAAAGGTTTGTCACCAGATTAATTATAGGGTGCGTTGAAGTCTTAAGCTGTCCCGCATCTAAATTGTATTTTTCGGGCGGGCGGGACGCTAGGGCCCCTACTCCCCACGATAATTTGAGGAATTCAAAGCGATTGAATGCAATTCAAGTTTAATGAGTTGTGGGATGGGCTTCTAGCCCGTCCAAAGTTTTTAACGACTTTCCTACAATTTGGGCATATATGGCCACACATATTCCCATGATAAAAAAATAGCATATATTGAGCAGATTGTCAAGTGAAAAAACATGAAAATTATCCAATCTTCTAGGCAAGTTCTCGTTTGCCAAAACCGCACTTGTCGCAAGCAAAATTCAGCAAAGGTACTGGCAGCTTTTCAGAAATTGTCGCCCTCAGAAGTTGAAGTTGTTGCTAGCGGTTGTTTGGGACAGTGTGGCAACGGGCCGATGGTGTTGGTACTACCAGAAGAGGTTTGGTACAATGGGGTTTGCCCTGAAGAAGTTGCGGCAATAACTGAGCAACATTTGCGGGGAGGAAAGCCGGTAGAGAGGATGCTTTATCGCAAGTTTCACCGACTTTCACATTAGTCGATCGCCCGCGTTTAAAATTCTTCCGCAAACAATCGGCGGAGAATTTCCGTGACTTCGGCGCAAAATCTGGCGTCGAGTTCGATCGCTAGGCGATCGATACTGGAACCGCCTACAGGTTTTTCAGCCCGCAAAGTCATGGCTAAAGTTCTGAGTTTTGCGGGCTTTCCCGCCGCCTTCGGCCGCTCGTCAACAAACCGCACTAAAGCCACATAAACTGTTTCTAGGGTTCCCCGGATCGAGCTGAGTCCGTAACCCAATTTGGAGATAATTACAGGAGAAGTGATGAGGCTATCCATCCCCAAAGTTTTAATTGCTACGTCCACATATCGAGCGCTATCATGTCCCATTGCTCTGACAATGCTTTCTAAACTGTTCCACTGAGATCCTTTCATGCGCGATCGCTGTTCGATGTGGAAGTGCCATCCTAACATGGAAATTAGCCTGGTCAAGTCATAAGCAGATACTGAATTTTTTTGTTTGGTGCTGTTTAATGCGGCACTTAGCAGCACTTGTTTTTGGCTGAGATCAAATATTCTTGGGTTGTTGTGATAAGGATTTTCGCCGTAATCGCCGCGAAAAATTAGGTCATTATTGCCAGTAGCGCTCTTCAGCCATTGCTCTAGTCCTATGCGAGTATCGAAGCGTTTGAACATCGCGGCTAAGGAGTTTGAACTTGCTATATTTGAGGCATAGCTAATCATATCTTTTGCTAAATCGTAAAAGTAAAAATCGTGTCTTAGCCCGTTGCCATCTCTAACAACGCAGTTGTCAATGTCGCAGTCTGGATATTTGGTATTTACTTGACTAACGATATTAAGGAGTGCGATAATTTTAGTAGCACTCCACTGTTCAGCTTTGGTAAGTGCGTTTTTTCCCAGCCACTGCGCCTGAATTTTGCCATCTACAAAAGTACCAATGCAAACGCAGGCTTGTTTGATGTCTGCGTGGAGGAAACTTAAAGCTTGAGAGTTAATTTGAGGTAGTTCTCCCAGGCTGGGAAACGGAGTAGGTTTGAGGGGATTATTGGGGCCGGGAATAGAGCTAATTACTTTTAAGCCGTCGGGTTTCTGTTTGAGATAATCGGGATAGTTTTTAATGTGTTGTTGGTAAGGAGATTTTTCAATGCCCCGGTCTAAAAAGGCTAGTTTGTTTATGTTCGCTTTGGCATCTATTTCCATTTGGAGGTAGTTTTTGTAGATGCGCGCTCGGTCTTTTGCTAGTTCGAGGGAGGTGAGGTTCATGATAATTGTTGGCAGCTTGTTACAAATAAGTAAATCACTATAGCTGGTAAAAGTATAGTCATTTATGACATGACATGGGAGGCATTAAGTCCCTCCCCTTTCACTTTCACTTCGAGCGGATTGACCCGCCTTGGCTGAACTACGCAGCTCCCTATCCCATTGCTAAACGCATTTGGGATTGCTTTTCTCAAAATATTGTAAGCTCCGTTAACATCCGCATTGATTAATTGACCGACCGATGTTTTGTACAATCCTCTCTTAATTCGCTTGCCACTAAATGCGACATCATTAGCGCCAGTCTTCCCATAAACAGGGATTGGGTCTAAAGCTAGAAAGTTCGATTTAGAAGTATAGGATTCTTCTTGCACAATCACCCTTATCCCAACCAATTCAGCTTTGTATTCCAACATTTCAATTAATCGGGAATGAGGAACACTTACGAAGTTCTGATTGGTTTGCTTCCCTAAGCTAATCTCGCTCTTCCATTGTAGGTTTTTTCCAATTATTAGCGTCCCAATCTTTCGTGCGACGAGAAGATTAATTATAAGCCTGCTGGAGGAGTGCAAGTAATTATCTACTTTTTGATTGCGACAACGAGTTAGGCGTTGAATACGGGATGATGTCTTGCTACTTCCTTTCAATTGAGATTGTAGTTTTGCCTTACGCTTGTTGTAGAACTGATTGATCGATTTCAATGGTCGCCCGTTAATCAGGAGAGGGGTAAAACTCGACTGATTTGAAGTTAACGCCACTAAATTATTTAGTCCCAAATCGATACTAGCTACTGCTTCTGTTTGAATCTGTTCGACGGTGGACTCCGGTTCATTATAAATTACCTCAATTACATAGGAATCACATTTGGGAACCAGCCTAACTTGGCAAATTTTATCTGATTTTATTTGGGTTTTTATTGAGATTTGTGTACCCGAAAGCTTGATAATTCCTTTGTTCAACTGCTTGCTACTAATCGCCTGAATCGTATAGACAAGAATATTTCGACCCTTGACTTTATCTTTGTACTTCGGTAGTTTCGGGCGACCAGTAAATTTAGAGGAATCAACTTTGTAAGCTTTGACAGCTTCAAAAAACGATTTCCAGTTCTTGTCCAATATCATCAAGATTTGTTGACTTACCTTGGCTGGCAAAACCTTGTAGGCTTGATGAGACTTCATTAAACGGTTCATCTCGTTGTAATTAATGTAACCCCATCCATAGACAAAACTCTGACGAATGACGTAGTTAGCAGCATTGTAGAGATTCTTGGATTTAAAAGCTAATTCATCAATCTGGGCGAAACGGTGTTCCGTAGATTTAATGATGTGCCTCTCTGCTAGTTGCATCCAGACTCTCCATTTTTTAACTAGCGCAACAAGTTTTTATTTTACTTTCTTGACTATATGGTACTACCATTGTTTATTGATGCTTACAATCTTAATGAAGTTTTATGATAGTAGGATTTACGCAAACAAACCGGGTTTATATGTTAAATTTTGGGTTAGGGAATGAAAAATTAATGAAGAAACCGGACCTCAGACAGTAACTGCGTCCAGGAATATATACCTAATTTCTGACCCTACGATCGAGCTTTTTTGCCGCGTACTTGAATACGTTTGTCGGTTTTTTGTTTCTTAATCCAAGAGACAAATTTCTGGAGTTCAGGCTCATTTTTGAGCTTTTCCAGGGTATTGAGCTCTTGGGCGAGGTGTTTGTTGTCAAATAGAGAGTGAATCTGACGGTGACAGGCTGAGCAAATGTCGATTGTCGGGCTTGGATCTTCGTTTTTGCGCTTGGTGTTTTGTTTGGGGGTGAGGTGATGGGCGGTTAATGCTTCCATTTGTCGATCGCACAATTCGCACTGCATAATTTTCTCAATGCTGCTGGATAGGAGAATTGCTACTTTTAGTTTAGCGCGATCGGCTTTGAGGAGGTGAATGATATCATGTGCGATCGATTAACCATAATATCCCGGTCGGGGCGGGTTTTTGAGATTGTCAATTATTGGCAGGTATTGTTGGCGAACCCTCCCCTACGAAAATCGCGGTCGCTCGACCGGACTTGATATGAAAGTCGATCGCACTTTCCAAACAATAAAAAAACCCCCACTTGGGGGTCATACAAATCTCTTGTGGCAGAGGCCCAAAAGCCTCTGGGATCACAAAATATACAGTAACAGAAACAAAACAATCCAAATCACATCCACAAAGTGCCAGTAAATCTCAGTCGCTTCGATTCCAAAGTGGTGCTCGCTAGAATAGTGACCTTGCATGCGCGATCGCCACACCACCCCCGCCATCAGCAGCACTCCAAACGTAACGTGCAAGCCGTGAAAAGCAGTCAAAACGTAAAAGCAACTGGCATACAAATTCGTCGTCAAGCCAAACTCTAAATGAGTGTATTCGTAAACCTGACCTGCCAAGAAAACTGCGCCCATAGCAATAGTTACGAGCAACCAATTCCGCATTCCGGCGGCATCATTTTTTTTGATTGCCGTATCAGCATTGTGAATCACAAAACTGCTAGCAATCAAAATCACCGTATTAATTCCCGGCAGCAATAATTCTCGCGCTGGCGTACCTTCAGGAGGCCACACGGGGGCCATCGCCCGATAAATCAAATAGGCGGCAAACATACCGAAAAATATCATGCCTTCAGCGCACAGGAAGACAATTACACCTAACATTCGGTGGTCGGGATGCTCGACGCCGTGTGCTTCTACTTCGCCCTCGTGGTGGTAATTTAGGGCTGTTTTTGTCGGATCGATCGCTGGAATTTGCATAAGAAATTGGTAATGAAGAAGTCAGTTGTCAGTTGTCAGTTGTCAGTTGTCAGTTGGCATTAGTCATCAGTCATTAGTTAACAGTCAACCGTCAACCGTCAACCGTCAACAATTCCCAATGACTAATGCCTGATGACTAATAACTATTCGCCATCTTGACTTTCATCAGCAGGAGAATCAACATCTCTCTCTGATTCAGGAGCTACCAAAGTTGCAGTACCGCCAAAGAAAGTTGAAGCTTGAGCCTCCGCAATAGGAATACCTGTTTTCTGGGCGTTGCGGGTGGCATTTTCCCTCAGCTTGAGCCTGAGACGTTCCCCTGTATTCTGAATTTTTTCCATGCCGTAATCGTAAGGCCCAGTTGCCAATACCGGCACTCCTTCAAAATTTTCGATGGGGGGTGGTGAAGTCGTCATCCATTCCAAACTCAAAGCTTGCCAAGGATTGTCACCTGCTTTCGGGCCGTACCTCCAACTCCAAATCACATTAATGATAAACGGGATTGTAGACACTGCCAGCATATAAGCACCGACAGTACAAATGACATTAATTGTGGTAAATTTCGGGTCGTACATTGCCACGCGCCGAGGCATTCCTTGCATACCCAAAGCGTGCATCGGCAGGAAAGTTACAGTAAAGCCCACATAGGTTAAAACAAAGTGAACTCTACCCCAAAATTCATTAATCATCCGCCCCGTCATTTTGGGGAACCAGTGGTAAAAAGCAGCGTAAATTCCAAACACTGAGCCGCCAAACAGCACGTAGTGTAGGTGAGCGACGACAAAATAAGTGTCGTGAACGTGAATGTCGAAAGGTACGGAAGCTACCATGATCCCGGTGATGCCGCCCAGCACAAATGTTGAGATAAAACCCATCCCAAATAGCATCGCGCTGACAAGCCGGAGTTTGCCTCCCCAAATAGTTGCCAACCAGCTAAATATTTTAATCCCAGTTGGTACGGCGATGATCATAGTTGTGATCATAAAAAACATCCGCAGCCAGCCGGGAGTGCCGCTGGTAAACATATGGTGCGCCCACACGATTAAGCCCAAAAAGCTGATCGCGAGACTGGAATATGCGATCGCCAAATAACCAAAAATTGGCTTGCGGGAATGCACCGGCAAAACTTCTGAAATCACCCCAAAAAAGGGCATAATCATAATGTAAACTGCCGGGTGCGAATAAAACCAGAATAAATGCTGATAGACGATGGGATCGCCGTTGCCTGTAGGGTTAAAAAATGCCGTCCCTGCTAACAAGTCAAACGACAGCAAAATCAAAGCTGCGGCTAAGACTGGAGTAGCAATCAAAGTCAGCGCTGAAGTCGCAATCATCGCCCAGCAAAACAAAGGCATATCATTGAGACCCATGCTCGGAACCCGCATGGTGAAGATGGTAATGGCAAAATTCACCGCCCCCAAAATTGAAGAAGTTCCCAGAATCAAAACGCTGAGAATCCAAATTTCTTCCCCCGCTTGAGCAGTAACTAAGCTCAAAGGCGGATAGGAAGTCCAACCCGCCTGTGGAGCTCCTACCAAAAAACTGCTCAACAGCAAAATGCCACCTACGGGAATCATCCAAAAGGCAACGGCATTCAGCCGGGGAAATGCCATGTCTTTGGCCCCGATCATTAAGGGGATCAAAAAGTTAGCAAATCCGGCTCCGGCGGGTACAATCCACAGGAAGATCATCACCGTCGCGTGAACAGTAAATAAACTGTTGTAGAGTTCGGGGGTGACAAAATCGGAGTCGGGGGTGGCGAGTTCTGTTCGCACCAAAGTTGCCATCACGCCGCCGATTAGATAGAAAATAAATGTTGTGACCAGGTATTGAATACCGATGACTTTGTGGTCGGTATTAAAAGTGAAGTAGTCGCGCCAATGTCTATCGGCGGGCGCTGTTCCGCGAGCCTCAGTGTTTGCACTTTCTTGGAACTGTGCTTGTGTCATAGTTATTAGTCATTAGTTATTAGTCATTAGTTATTAGCTAAGGATCGAAGACCCAGTGCCAGGAACTAATGACTATTTTTAGTGATGAGTTGGGTGAAGTTGTTCTAGGGCTTCGGAATTAATTTTTATTTCCCTGACGTAGGGAGCCAAAAATTCACCGTCTGACAATTCCCCTGGATTGACTGCAACTGCTTGCTCTAAGTTTTGACTGCTAGCAACTTGCTGTTCTTGCAGCCAACTGTCGAATTCTTCGGGCGTGTGAACGACTGCTACAGCTTTCATCGCTCCGTGATAAGCGCCGCACAATTCAGCACAAACAACCCGGTATTCGCCGGTTTTAGTTGGTGTAAATCTCAGTTCGCTCGGCCTGCCGGGAATTGCATCTTGTTTGAGGCGAAATTCCGGCAGCCAAAATGCGTGCAGCACGTCTTGAGCTGAGATATTTAGCTGTACGTCGCGGTTTGCTGGCATATGCAGTTCGCCTGAACTAACGCCGCTTTCTGGATAGCTAAAAATCCAGGCGTACTGCAAACCCATGACATTTACAACTAAATCTGCTGGTTTGTCTTCATTTTCTGGGGAAGCGCCGACGCCTAGAGCAACAAGTTTTCTAGACGGAATTTGAGGGGCGTTTTGGGGTGTATCTGAGAGTGTGGCTGCGATCGCACTTCCCCGCATTTTAGAGTGCGCTTGCATCGTGCCGTGGTCATGATTGCCCATCGGATCGAGGCCTCCCATTGAGTTGTAAATCTCAAAACTGTAGACTCCGATTCCTAAAATAATCACCGCCGGCACGGCTGTCCAAAGAATTTCTAAGGGAAAGTTGTCATGCCAAGGCGGCCCGTCTGTGTTGTCTCCTTGACGGCGGCGATATTTAATTGCAGCAACGATGAGAATTCCTTGGACCATGATAAATAGTCCAGTGGAAATGGTCATCATTGTATTGAAAAGTGCGTCTATGTCGGATGCTTCGTCAGAGGCGGCGATCGGCATCAAACCGTGATTCTGCCCGTACCAGAGACTGATCAGAGTCACTCCGATGCCGGCGAGCATGGTGAGGATGGAACTTGGAATGTTCACGCTGGTACTTCTTAATAGCGACACTTCTTCGCTTGAAAAATGAAGGAAGCGCCTCTGGGTTATCAATTTTTAATTGTAAATGGTATTTTTAGTAAAATGTCTCTCTTAAGGGTTACTTAAGGCTTAGAATTTTTGACCGATCGCCCGATCGCCTCAAAAATACGTCTTTTGTACCTTGACAAAACTCAGTAAAAATGGTATAGAATCGCTCTATTTGGCTGCTAAATTTGAGATTTTTTCTCAAACACCATCAAATGCTGCTGGGGTAACATATCTTTTGTCTCTTTCCATACTAAACCGACGGCGGCCATTTCTTTTTTCACCTGCTTCTGCGTCATTTTGTGCAAACCTTTAATGGGAATCAGCGGGTTTTCGCCCCGATACTCGATCGATACCGTGCGGCCTCCCGGTTTGAGTGCTTTCACAATTCCTTGCATCATTTCTCTGGGATAGGCAAATTCGTGATAAGCATCCACCATCAAAACTAAATCTACGCTGTTTTCCGGCAAATTCGGATTGTCGATACTACCCAAAACTGGCTCAACGTTAGCAATATTTTGTTCTTGTTTATTCAATTCCAGAAAATTAATCATTTCCGGCTGCACGTCAACGGCTAAAACCTTTCCTTCTGGAACTAAGGGAGCGATGCGAAAGCTAAAATATCCCGTTCCGGCTCCAATGTCTGCTACAATATCCGTTGGTTTTAAATCGAGATTGTTGACTAAGCGAGCAGATTTTTCTTCCATGCCGCGAGACGGTCTTTCCAGCCAACTAGCGCCTTGATATCCCATGACTTGGGCAATTTCTCGACCCATGTAAAATTTGCCGATGCCGTCGGGATTGTGGACGGTTCGCTGCTGATAAATTGGGTCGCTGTTAGCGGTTTTACTTGCTCCTGCACAGGCATTGAGCGGCAACAGGCAAAGAATTGTCAGGATTATTACTGTTAATGGTTTAATTAATTGTGCGGTTTTTTTCACGATATTTCGGATGTGGTGTTTAAATTTATTTCTCGTTCCCTGGCTCTGCCTGGGAACGCAGATCCAGAGGCTCTGCCTCGGTAATATCCAGAATAGTTTAAGATTTAGCTGACAGCGGATTCTAATAATCTGATTGTACCAGAGTCAGCGTCGATTTCGACTTCTTGACCGATCGGCAAAGTGAACTGCTCCCGAATGTGTCCCACCATTGAACCATACCACGCAGGAATATTCAAAGGGCGAATGTGGTCGGACAAGACTTGAGGCAAGGTTAGGGACTCTTGGGGTTTTTCAGCTTCGCACTTGGTACACTGTCCGAAAATAAAACCTGATATTTTATCAAGAATGCCCGCTAATTTAAGCTGCGTCAACATTCTATCGATGCGATAAACCTCTTCGCCCACTTCCTCAACAAACAAAATACTATTTTCCCACTGCGGTAAATATGCAGAACCCACCATTGCTGCTATTACTGATAAATTTCCGCCGATGAGTTTTCCCCTAGCTGTGCCGCGCCCGATTGTTTGAACTTGCACGCTTGGGGAGTTTTGCATGGTTATAGAGCCGCCCTCAAACAAAAGTTTTTTGACGTATTTTACTGTCAATGGACTCCAAGTTGACACACCTAAAGGGCCGTGAAAAGTAACTATATTAGTTTTAGCATAAATCGCCAATAATAGCGCCGTAATATCGCTGAATCCCATAATGATTTTGGGATTGTTGCGGATAATATTGTAATCCAGGAGTGGCAATATCCGACCGCAGCCCCAGCCCCCCATTCCGGTAAAAATAGCTCGCACTGAGTCATCGGCAAAGGCTGCGTTGACATCGGCGGCGCGATCGGCATCCTTGCCGGCTAAATAGCCGTAGCGGTCGTAAAAATGCTCTCCCAATTTAACTTTTAAACCCAGGTTATCCAGAACTTTAAAAAATGGCTGCACTTCTTTTTCGTAGTTGAAAGCCGCAGGATTGATTAAAGCTACAGTATCGCCGACTTGCAGGCGGCGCGGCTCGATCGCACTTTTGGGAGATAGGTTGGTTTGGGCGCTTGGCAAAAGCTGAGTACCAATAGCAGTCAGCCCAAAAGTTGTGAGCAGAGCGCGGCGGCGGAGAGTCATAGGTGTTATACCCTTGTTCGATTAAGTGAGGTACAGGTTGAGATTTTAGATTTTAGATTTTAGATTTTAGATTGGGGGATTGAGCAATTGTTAATTCATTGATGAATGGCTCACGCGAGAACTGTTATAGATGGTTTTTGCTATAATTGTATAGCAAAATATCTGTCAGATCAGTTTAAAATTGCGAGTTTCAAATGAAAACAGACACTAAAATCTCAGCTAAAAAATCTTGGGCTAAATCTTTAGCCAGTCCGGCGGCAGAGTTTCCGCTGACTCAGCTATCGGTTAAAACTGGTAAAATTCCCGACGGATTGCGCGGCACTCTCTACCGCAACGGGCCCGGACGTTTGGAACGCGGCGGTGTTGCTGCGGGACACTGGTTTGATGGCGACGGTGCAATTTTGGCAGTACATTTTACCGATGTCGGTGCTACGGCTGTTTATCGCTACGTGCAAACAGCGGGATATCTAGCTGAAGAAAAAGCAGATAAATTTCTCTACAGTAATTATGGCATGACAGCACCGGGCCCTGTGTGGTTGCGGTGGACTAAAACTGTTAAAAATGCTGCCAATACTTCTGTTTTAGCTTTGCCCGATCGCCTTTTGGCATTGTGGGAAGGTGGCCCGCCTCACCGCCTCGATTTGCAAACCCTGGAAACTCAGGGAACGGACGATTTAGGCAGTTTAGATAGTAAATTTGTTTATTCTGCTCACTGCAAGCGCGACCCGATTACTGGCAATATTTTCAACTTTGGAGTTACCAACGGTGCGACTACAAAGTTGAATCTGTATAAAAGCGATTTTACTGGCCAAGTCGTGCAACAATCAACAGTTGCTTTAGATGGAATTTACGCGCTCCACGATTTTGTTTTGGCGGGTAAATATCTGATATTTTTTATCCCGCCGGTGCAAGTCAATTTTTTGCCATTGTTAACGGGAATTAGCAGTTATAGCGAGTCCTTTCAGTGGAAACCGGAGTTAGGTACTCAGATATTAGTTTTTGACTCTGAAACTCTCTCTTTAGTTAGTCGCGGCGAAACCGAACCTTGGTTTCAGTGGCATTTTGCTAACGGTTTTGTCAAGGAAGATGGTTCGGTGGCTGTAGATTTTGTGCGCTTCGCTGACTTTCAAACTAATCAGCGGCTGAAAGAAGTACCGACTGGTGAAACTAGCACCGATGCGGAGGGTACTCTTTGCCGAGTGCATCTCAATCCTCTGACGGCGAAAGTGACAGGAATAGAAGAATTGTTGGATAAACCGTGTGAGTTTCCCGTTGTACCTGCGGACGAAGTAGGTCAAGACTCGCGGTATATTTATCTGGCAATGTATCGGCCTGACGTTGATATTGTAGCGGAACGTTTCGGTGCGATCGCCCGTTTGGACACGCAAAGCCGCAATCTCACAATTGCCGACTGTGGCGAAAATCGCTATCCCGCAGAGCCCATCTACGTTCCAGATATTTCCTCGGAGAAAGGTTGGATAGTAACAGTTGTTTACGACGGCAATTCTGATAGCAGCGAAGTCTGGATATTTGACAGCGACGGACTTTCCCGTGAACCTGTTTGCAAGCTAGAATTGCCTGGTGTCATACCTTTAGGCTTTCACGGCACTTGGAAATCGGCACTCTGAGAAAATTGTAAAGAAGTGTTGCGGAAGATTTATTAAAAATTGTTGCCGCTTCTCTGTCAAGTTGTTAAGGTGTGTGTAGATAGGAAATTCTCATATCTAGGAGGTGTGGAATTGATAATCTGCATTGCTCAATTATCCTGTGCCAATTCGCACGAATCCCCGGCGATTGTAAGTCGCGGTTGCACAGGATATCGTCTGCCTCTGCGGACTAAAAAAAGAGGGTAATAAAGCCCTGGCGGATAACCAATCCCCGGCGTATATTCCCGGCGAATGAATTCGCGGCTACACAGGCAAAGTCCGCCTTCGCGGACTGAAGAAAACCAATCCCTGGCGAATAAATTCGCGGCTACACAGGCAAAGTCCACCTCCGCGAACTGAAAAAAAAGCGGTAATAAAGCCCGCTTGGTCATGATTTCCGACTAGGTTTGCCCATCTCAAATTTGTCTGCTTGCATGAGGTTACATGACCAGATATTTGACTGATTCCTGGCAAACCAAAAGTTTAGTTCAACTCACGCGCACGTTAGCGATTCAACAGTTTTGGGTTTTGAGTTAACCCCACGAAAAAATTAGGCTTATCGAAACAAGATAGCCTTTTCAACAATTATGAATTATGAGTTGTTACCGCCAAAACATTCAACTCATAACTAATAATTCACAACTCACAACTCATAACTCCGTGCCGCGGTGAGCATCTACCAAAAGGTTTAATCTATTATGCAACTTCAAGGAAAAACAGCTCTTGTTACAGGAGCTTCGCGCGGAATTGGGCGATCGATCGCCCTGGAATTAGCGAGACAAGGAGTCAAACGTTTGTTGATTGTGGCGCGCAACCGCAAGCAATTAATTGAACTGGCAGAGGAAATCGATGTTTTGGGCACAGAAGTAGTGCCGTTAGCTTTGGATTTAACTCAGTCAGTAGCGGTGAATATTGCGATCGCCCAAGCTTGGCGAGATTGCGGCCCGATTCACCTGCTAGTCAACTGTGCAGGCGTCGCCCACCAAGCATCATTCTTACGTTCCCCGCTGCCATTAATCGAGGAAGAAATCGCCTTAAATTTGCTCGGAACCTACACAATTACCCGCTTGATTGCGAGGCGAATGGCGACTCAAAAAGAGGGAACCATCGTCAATGTTTCGAGCTTAATGGGCAAAATTGCCGCTCCCACAATGGCGACTTATTCTGCTACCAAATTTGCCATTTTGGGATTCACCCAAGCTTTGCGTAGCGAGTTAACTCAGTACAATGTTCGAGTCACAGCTTTGCTGCCATCTCTAACAGATACCGACATGGTGCGAGACTTGGAACAATTCCGGTGGGTAGTGCCCACAACTCCCGAAAAAGTTGCCCTAGCACTTGTCGCGGGATTGCAGAAAGATGCGCCGGAAATCTTGGTAGGATGGCAAAGTCATCTAGCAGTTTGGTGTCACCGAATTGCGCCTTGGTTGCTGGATTTTGTGTTGCGGATGGCAACTCCAGAACTTCGGGATAAATCGCGGGGCCGCAAATTGCGGGAGGCTTTAGCTAGCGGGCGATAAACCCTTTTCTGGGCGGGCAAGATGCCCAACCCCACGAGAAAACTCTTTCTTTTGTGGAACGGGCATCTTGCCCGTTCCGGGCTCTTCGGCCCATTGGTGTCAACTTAAGCTGTCAGCCCGCCCAGCCGGTAGTCCGCCCGCCCACCCGGTAGTCCGCCAGGGAATGAATTCCCTGTCTCATAGCGAAAGTCCTCTGAAGAGGACTGAGAAGAAGAATTTTTGACGTTGTTGATTCACGCCGCCCACCCGTTAGTCCGCCAATCCGCCAGGGGTTGAAATCCCTGTCTCATAGCGAAAGTCCTCTGAAGAGGACTGGGAAGAAGAATTTTTGACGTTGCTGATTCACGCCGCCCACCCGTTAGTCCGCCAATCCGCCAGGGGTTGAAATCCCTGTCTCATAGCGAAAGTCCTCTGAAGAGGACTGGGAAGAAGAATTTTTGACGTTGCTGATTCACGCCGCCCACCCGGTAGTCCGCCAATCCGCCAGGGGTTGAAACCCCTGTCTCATAGTGAAAGTCCTCTGAAGAGGACTGGGAAGAAGAATTTTTGACGTTGCTGATTCGCGGTAGGAATCAACTTTTTGCTTGATGTTACAAAACTGACCATACTGGTTTTATAGCAATTGGGAAATCTGAATTCCTACCTGTATTTAGCAACGCCCAGCAACGCCGAATTTTTAAACTCATTAGTCCTCTTCAGAGGACTTTAGCTATTAGACAGGGAATTCATTCCCTGTCGGATTGTCGGACTGTCGGATTGTCGGACTGTCGGATTGTCGGACTGTCGGACTGTCGGATTGTCGGACTATCGGACTGTCGGACTATCGGACTATCGGACTATCGGATTGTCGGACTGTCGGATTGTCGGACTGTCGGACTGTCGGAATGTCGGAATGTCGGATTGTCGGACTGTCGGATTGTCGGACTATCGGACTACCGATTTAACGTGTTTGTTGACACCAATGGGCATTGCCGTTTCCCTACAAGGGCTATGTAGTTACTTACCAGCACAAGTGCTGTATATCATTTCCACTCGCCTTGCAAGGTAAAAGCAGCCCAATAATAGGGAGATTTCCACTCTTCCTCCTGCATCATTTCCATCTGCGCCGCCCTCAAAGCTGCCGCCGGCGCTAACTTTTGTTGCACCATTTTTTGATAAAACTTTTGCATTAACACAGAAGTTCCTTCATCATCCACATTCCACAAACTCACCGCCACCCGCTGAGCACCCGCATACATAAAACCCCTTGTCAATCCCACCATTCCTTCGCCTTTAACATTCTGCCCCATGCCCGATTGACAAGCACTTAAAACCACTAAATTTGCCGCCAGTTTCAAGTTGAAAATATCCGTGAGGCGCAAAAAACCATTGACAAGATTGCCCTTGTCATCTACCATCGACATCACAATTCCTGACAGTTCGGGATTTTGGCTGTTGGCAAGGCCGTGGGTGGCAAAGTGAACGATTTGATAATTAGCTAAACTGCCGTCGGTAGCAGTAGTGCGGCTGGCATCAAAATCAATCTTTTGAGTGCTAGAAGCTGAGGGAAATAAGCTGGATATCGTTTGGGCTTCTTGGCGGGTAAATGGGAGGCGTTCGGGTGGCCATTGCCGATTAGAAGCACGAAGCGAGCGATTTAAACCGAGGTTATTTGCTTCTAATTTTTCAGTCGTTGCTTGGGTGATTTTTCCTTTAATTCTTTCATCATTTGGACTGAAAACAGGATCGGCTAAAATAGCTAAAGTTCGGCTTGGTGGTTTTCTATCTCCGTAATTTTGCCTGAGAATGGCGAGAGTTGAGGCAGAAGGCAGAGTGATAATTTCATGTTCGACAATTAAGGGAAGATTGGTATTTTGTCCGGCGGTTTGGGAAATAGTTAAAGCTTGAAAAGGGGTATAATGCAGCACGCCGTCGGGAACAATTAATAAGCGTTTATTGCCTAATTGGGCTGCTGCGGGTTGTAAAATTACTTGACCGAGATTGGCACTTGCTTGGGCAACTTGTTGGGGAATATCTCTCTGGATTGGGCTAGTTATTGTCTCTAGGAAGTCCTTAGCTGCTGTTTCAATGTCTGCGCGTTTTGGTAATTCATAGCTGGTTACTCCTGTTGATGTCACAACCCACAAATAACTGCGGTTTGTGCCGAGGGAATATTGCAATAAAATAGTGTTTTCATCGAGAATCTGTTTCTGAATTTCTGGCAGTGTTAAAGGTTGGGGTTGGGTAAGGGCTGCGTAGCGGGGGCTGGCGGTACGAATCTGGGCTTGAATTTGTTGATATTGTTCCAAAAGTGCGAGGCGCTGAGAGTCGATTTCAGCTATTTTAGTTTGATTGGGATTGGGGGTGCTGATTGTTTCGATGCGCTGTTTTTCAATGGCATCGAGTTGCTGTTGCAGGCTCTTTTCTTGTTGCAGTAAATCGGGGTCAATGCCTTCGCGAATGTTGGCGTTACTTTCTTGGAGGAGTTCGAGGAGACTGCGGGCGCGAGAACGTTCACTGGCTTCTAAGGCTTTTGTATCGTAACCGGATTTAGGATTAGTTTTATGCAGTTGCATTAACAAATCGATGTAGAGTTCGTAGTAGTTTTGTACTGTGGCAAAGTATGAGCTGCGGAGTTCTGGGCTGGCAATTTTGGTGCGGAGGTTTTCGATGATTTTGAGAGAGGATTCAATGTCGTTGAGGGCTTCGGTAAGATGGTTTTGGTCGCGTTTGAAAGAAGCTATGTTGTAAAGGGTGAGAGCTTCCCCGCTGCGATCGCCTACTGCCCGTCTCAGGGGAAGCGACTGGCTGTAATACTCTAGCGCTTTCTGTTTTTCTCCCAATTCATTGTAGACAGCGCCGATGTTGTTGAGGATGCTAGCTTCCCCACTGCGATCGTCGGTTGCCCGACTCAGGGGAAGCGACTGACTGTAATACTCTAGCGCTTTCTGTTTTTCTCCCAATTCATTGTAGACACCGCCGATGTTGTTGAGGGTGGCAGCTTCCCCACTGCGATCGCCGGTTGCCCGTCTCAGGGGAAGCGACTGGCTGTAATACTCTAGCGCCTTTTGTTGTTCTCCCAATTTATTGTAGACAGCGCCGATGTTGCTGAGGGTAACAGCTTCCCCGCTGCGATCGCCTACTGCCCGTCTCAGGGGAAGCGACTGGCTGTAATACTCTAGCGCTTTCTGTTTTTCTCCCAATTCATTGTAGACACCGCCGATGTTGTTGAGGGTGAGAGCTTCCCCACTGCGATCGCCTACTGCCCGAAATAGGGGAAGCGACTGGCTGTAATACTCTAGCGCTTTTTGTTTTTCTCCCCAATCGGAGTAGACTCTGCCAATGTTGTTGAGGGTGCTAGCTTCAAGAGCGCGCTCGCCAGTTGCCCGACTCAGGGGAAGCGACTGGCTGTAATATTCTAGCGCTTTCTGTTTTTCTCCCAATTGTGAGTAGACTAAGCCGATGTTGTTGAGGGTGATAGCTTCCCCGGAGCGATGGCCTACTGCCCGAACCAGGGGAAGGGACTGGCTGTAATACTCTAGCGCTTTCTGTTTTTCTCCCAATTCTGAGTAGCCTAAGCCGATGTTGTTGAGGGTGGCAGCTTCCCCACTGCGATCGCCTACTGCCCGACTCAGGGGAAGCGACTGGGTGTAATACTCTAGCGCTTTCTGTTTTTCTCCCAAATCTGAGTAGACCTTGCCAAGACCAAGGAGGCTAAGTGCTTGCCCTCTATTGTCGCCCGCTTCTCGATACAGTTTTAATGCTTCTTCAAATTTGACGATCGCGCTTTTTTTCGCTTCTAATGTTCCTTGCCGGTACAGTCGCAGTCCTTCTTTTAATGCTGTTTCAGCAGCGTCGTTACTGCCAATTTGTGCTGTTTGTAAGGCTTTACCAACGGGAACGGCTGCTGCCACTGGCTGACTTAACTGAAGCGAAAGTGCGATCGACATACCAGCCAAAAACCATTGAGTGCGATCGAGCATAGCCACCCCTTTTGTATTTTTGTCAATATTAATCACTAGCCCGCTTAGTGTAAAGACAGGAACAAGTAAGGGCGATCGGCATTTTTGCTAGAGTGAACAAGTAGGTGCGATTCTCTGCCGGATAGCTACGCTTGACGAACTTTTTCCCAGCATGAACAACATCCCAACTACCCCCGATCCCGTAACCAGCCACTGGGATTGCCCCGAATGCGGCGGCACCGGTACCCTCAGCCCAGAAATTTGCCCTGTTTGTCTCGGAGCAAAATACATCGATCTCGCGACAATAACGAACTGGATGCTCGATTTTATGGAATCTCGCGGCTGCGATCGAGCTGAGATCGATCGATTGCGAACCGAAAGCCCAGACCCGCTAACATTAACTTTTTGCCTCGAAGTTTGTATAGCCCTTAAATAAACAACGATATCAAGTCTGCTTAATTGCTTATAAATCATTTACGGGCATCGGGCATCGGGCATTGTCGGAAAAAAAACGCACTCTACAAGTTGATTTAACTTATATCTTGCACCCTTCTCAATTAGCCTTTTAGGAACAGGCAAGATGCCTGTTCCACAAGAAAATCTACTCTTTGTGGAACAGGCATCTTGCCTGTTCTTGACAATGGTGCAAGATGTGAGTTTAACAGAAACGAAATAATGCCCAATTCCCTATTCCCAATGCCCTATTCCCAATATTCAGTGTCCCTTAACCGGATGTTGCCCGTAAAAAGGCAAAGCATCCGACCAATCAGGACGACTGCCCATTTGCCACTCCAAATAAGCCAATTCCAACACACTAGAAACCGACCATCCCAACTCGCTACCAACTTCAATTAACTGATAAGAATTCCCCCAATTATCCAACTTTTCCTGCCAGGATTCAGGAGTCATCACCGTATCAGGAAACAACTCAGTTAAACCAGAATCCTTGTTAACTGAATAAACAGCGCCAAACAATTGTCCCCGCTGTGCAGGCATTTGCACCGCCATATCCTCTCTCAAAAGCCCCCCCTTAGCAAGGGGGGGTTGGGGGGGTTCCGTATCCAAAAGCCCCCCCTTAGCAAGGGGGGGTTGGGGGGGTTCCGTATCCAAAAGCCCCCCCTTAGCAATGAGGGGTTCTGCACTCAAAAGCCCCCCCTTAGCAAGGGGGGGTTGGGGGGGTTCCGCCCAAGCGACAGCCGCCAGAGTTGAAACCGCAAAAACCGGAATATCCAACTGTTGAGCCAAAGTCCGCGCCGTCACCATACCCATCCGAGTCCCCGTGAAGCCTCCGGGCCCCTTCGCCACTGCAATAAAAGCCAAATCCGCCCAAGTTTGCGGCCCAATAAACTCGACTAAATACTGATGCAAATGAGTCGCTAAATCCCGATCCAAATTCCAAGTTTTGCAGCGAGAATCCCCGGCAAAATTGCTGATGGCTAAACCGAGTTCCCGACTAGCTGTGTGCAGGGCTAAGCCGTATTTTTTAACTGATGTTCCGTCTTGGGGATTGCTATTCACGATTACTGATAATTTTCCTTAACAAAAAACAGAGGCAAAGCCACAACTAAGCAACCCAAAAGAATGCCAAATATTCCCGTATTTAAAATCCTAGAATTACCCATTCCTCCAGTCATCAAAAACAGCACTACTAAACTTGCAAATAAATTTTTATTGGCAAATTCTTTGTTTTGGGAAACTTGATGCTTCACCGTCATAAAACCCGACGTAACTATTAGCGCAAACCAAGAATTAAAAATGACTATTTGAGAGCCAAAGATAAACCAAACTAACGCAAACATTAGCGCATCTATCCAAAAATCCTGAGTTTTCAACTTCGGCAGCCAAAATTCTTGGGTAGTAACAGAGGCGATTTTCTTGAGTAATTGATTGTGTTGCAGCCGCAACAGTTTGTTTCTCAATTGAATCTTGGGATCGATTTGCAATATTTGCTTCCACTCCGGGCGGCGAGAATTGTTGACTCTTCCCAACAGCTTCACGGCTGCGACTTTATTTAACTGCAAATCGGTGAGTCTGGTGGCAATTATTTGAGATAAGTGCGGATAGTAAACGGGGTTGTCTTCGGTTCTGTTGATGACGATAGTGAGCTGTTGCTTGGCTTGACTGACTTGGATTGTAACATTGTAGGGGGCGAGATCCTCTTGCAAAGCTTGCTGAATTTCGGCTTGCTGTTGGCGAGTGAAAAGCGACACACCGGGCGCAGGTGTAAGCACCCGTTCTGCGGGCGTTTCCGGCGCGTCTAGCACCGGCGGTGCGTCTAAATACACCGGTTTGGGGTTCAAGTGCCGGATGACTGCTGATGCTGAACTGTAGCGCCGATTGGTGGCACTTTGAAGCATTGTGTCGAGGATGCGGCCGAAATCATCGCTAACAGCAGTCTTCAAATAATTTCGCCAAGCCCAAGAATCCTCTGTGCTGTCGAACAAGTCGAAGGGAGGAATTTCAGTCAGCAAGTGAATGCAGGTAACGCCCAAACTGTAGATATCGCTGGCAAAAACTGCTTTTCCCATCAATTGTTCTGGGGCTGTATAAGCAGCACTGCCGATGATTGTACCTGTTTGCGGCAATCCGGTTGCTGTTACTTTCTTAGCTGCACCAAAGTCTACTAAAACAATATCTTTTTGGAAAGGAGAGGGTTGATAGGAATTTTCTAAGGCGGGTAAAGGGGCTGGAGTTAGCCGGCGGCGAATGATATTTTCGGGTTTGATATCGCGGTGAATAACTTTGGATTTGTGGACGAAGTGGAGCACTGGTAATAAATCGTTGAGGATTTGCCGAATTTGAGTTTCGGTGAATGCTCCTTTTTGTTCTAATTCTCTGGCTAGGTTTTTGCCGTCTATAAATTCTTGTACTAAATACTGTCTCCCGTCTTGTTCAAAATGCGCGATTAATTCGGGAATCTGGGGATGTTTTCCCAAGGTTTCTAGCTGGGCTGCTTCTTGGTGAAATAGTTGAGCGGCTTTTTCGGCTGCGGTATTTTGCTGCAAAAATTGCTTGATTACGCACTGCGAAAAAATCAGGGGTTTGGTTTCATCAACTGCTAGAAATGTTCGGCCAAAGCCTCCTTGCCCGATCGGCTTTACGGTTCGGTAGCGAGATGCTGATGGTGTTTCTGCGTCAAGAGTTAACAACAATTTTGAGCCGCAACTTTGGCACAATTCTGCATCCCCTGGGTTGTGCGGATTCTGACAAGTTGGGTTTAAGCAATAGCACATTGGATTTTAGATTTTAGATTTTAGATTTTAGATTTTTAATTGGGAAGGGGGAATGGGGAATTGGGCATCGGGCATCGGGCATCGGGCATTGGGAATTGGTTATTGGTTATTGGTTATTGGTTGTTATCGCCAACCACTCACAAAAAACCTATAAAAAACAACAAATAGCAACCAACAACCAACAAATAACTAATGACTAATGACTACTGACTACTGACTAATGACTTCTTCCTTAAGTCGGGACGAGTTCGCCTGGCCGCAATTTTGCCCATTTGCCGGTCTCTTGCTTGAAACTCTGACACCCAACTACATCCCATTCCATTTCAATTTCGTCTTGGCGGGGACGGATGTTGACGTTGATGGTGGGTTCTACGGGGTCGAAATCGGGTGTTTCGGTGAGGTGAAGCTGTTCGTGCTGTTCTTCTACGGCGTGGTAGGTGAAGCAGCGGTCTACATAGTGGCAGTTAATACAAATACACATTCTTGATATCCTCTGTGCATTTCAAAAAGATTGGTGAAATTTGAGCTTTCTGTTAATCTAGCGTAGCAAGAGTTTAATTGTTTGTAAGGAAAGTAGATTTTTGTTGCGATGCCGATTAATTTGCCCTCTTCATTATCTCCTGATACTTGGCCGTTTGATTTGGAACTGCTGACACCGCCTGCTTATCTGGTAGGGGGTGCGGTGCGGGATGCGTTGCTGGGCCGCCGATCGCACTATTTTGATTTGGATTTCGTTATGCTAACACGGGCCGTGAAAACTGCTCGAAAAATTGCCGATCGCACGAAAGGTGGATTTGTCTTGTTGGATGCGGAACGCCAAATTGCGCGGGTGGTGTTTGCGGGCGGTACGGTGGATTTGGCGCAAGCGGAAGGGGGGAGTCTGGAGGGGGATTTGCTGCGCCGAGATTTTCGGATAAATGCGATCGCCTACAATCCTTTTACAGGAGAAATCATCGATCCTTTGGACGGTCAAACTGATTTGCGCTTGGGTTTGCTGCGGATGGTTTCGCGGTCAAATTTGGAGGACGATCCGCTGAGGTTATTAAGAGCTTACCGCCAAGCGGCGCAGTTGGGTTTTGCGATCGAACCTGAAACTCAATCGGCGATTCGGGAATTAGCGCCGTTGTTGAGTCGGGTAGCGGTGGAACGGGTGCGGACGGAATTGGGTTATTTGTTGAGTAATCCTGACGGTGTTCCTTGGATTTGTCGCGGTTGCGAAGACGGTTTGTTTTCGATTTGGTTTGAAAGTGCGATCGACCGTTTTGATATTTTGACAAAAATTGACGCATCTGCTGACAAATTAGCGACAATTTACCCGGAATTAGGGAAAGAATTCGGGCGTCAGATTCGAGATACAATTAAAACGCCTTTGTTGGCTGTCGCGAAGCTGGCTATTTTGGCAGATTCTGACCAGACAATTGCTGAAACGCAGTTGCTGCGGTTGAAGTACAGCAATGCGGAGATTAAAAGTGCGATCGGGCTTTTGAAATACTTGCCACAATTGCAAGCAAAACCTATCGCGGAAATGTCTTTGCGAGAACAGTATTTTCTGTTTCGGGATGTGGGAATAGCATTTCCAGTTTTAGCAGTTTTGGCCGTGGCGGCAGGAGTTGCGGTTGAGGATATTTCACTGTTAATTAATCGCTATCTGGATGCTGATGATATTATTGCTCATCCGACACAATTAATTAGCGGCAATGATTTAATGGAATATTTGAAATTGCCCAGAAGTCCGCGCATCGGTCAATTGTTGATGGAGATTCAATTAGCGCGGGTTGAGGGGAGAATTGCGACTCGCGAAGATGCGCTGAAATTGGCGGCAGAGTTGGTTAATCAGTAAGTTTAAATTGATATATTGCAGAAATTAGAACGGGCAAGATGCCCGTTCCACAAAATTTAACTTTCCCGTGGGGTGGGCTTCTAGCCCGCCCTAAAAAGTTAGTTTACAATGCTAAAAAATCAGAATCTTAAACAACATTTTTTAATTCTTCCGGCAATTCAAACTTGCCATCGGCACCCGGTTCAAACTCAACAACTTTCAACACAGCATCAACATTCAGCGGCCCGTAAATGTGCGCGTAATTCTCACCCGCAGCCAATTCATACTTAAGTTCAGCTTGCACTTTGTCCGAGTCAATCCAAAGCAGCAGCAATCCTGTTTGTCCCACAAAAAATTTATTAGCAGATCTAAGAACTTGTGTCAGAGTCGAACAGTGGATAAATCCTTCTGTATCTAGCGTATCGCCGCGATAGGATTGAACTTGTTTTGCTTGTTCCCACTGTTGGCTGCGGGTGATGTGAAAAATAACGCTCATAGTTAGATAGGTTTTAGGTTTAATTGACAATTGGCAGCCAAATTTGAGACGGACAATTCCCGCCACAAGTTACTGTCAGCGTGATAATTTTAGCATCGATCGCCCGCGCTTCACCGCCCGGCGCGCCCGTTCCCGGATTCACGTCGTAAGCGGGGAAACAAGCCGCACTCAAACTCAGACGCAACGCATTACCTTTGGCAATTTGCATACAAGTTGCTTGCAGCACAATTCTCACAGGTGTTTCATCTGAATTTACCCGGACATAACCTTGAGTAAAATTGTAGACGCTGCCGCTATCTTTGACCTCAGAAAGTATCGCACACATATCAAAACTCGGCGCACCGGCGGTACAAAATACTTCGACAATTATATCTCCAGCTAAGTGCAAATCTGCTGTTAGCGGTGCCGAAGTGTATGTTAACACATCGGTGCGGCAGTCAATAGTCGATCGCTCGATCGCACCGGCAGGAAATGCAGCGTGACCTCCCAAGGATGGCACCGGCCGCCAAGGGTCATGTACGAATATATCATCAGTGCCAACATCCGCGCAACTCTCTGTTAAAATACCCGCATCTTCTCTCATCGCGGCAAGTCCATTACTTGCTAAAAAATAAGATTTATGATTATTATTAGGCCATTTATTAAATTTTTGCCAATCATTCCTCCCCATCTCAAATAGCGAAATCGGCCGCTCGTCTAATATTCCTGTATCAACTCCTTTGAGGAAGCGATCGAACCAGCGAATTTGCAACTCATCCACAGGATTTGAAGCTGCCAAACCATAATCCAACGCTCCCACTTTTCGCCCCCAAGGTAAATGCGCCCAAGGGCCAATTATCAAATGCTGCGGATAGGAACTCCGGGTCACCATTTCCTTATAAAGATGGATTGTTCCCCGCAAATAAGTATCAAACCAACCACCAATGTGCAGCATCGGTAAGTCTAAATCTTTGATGTTTGGCGATAACTTTTCCCAATACTCGCTCGGTCGATAATTATGCAACCAATCGTGATAATATGAGTCGGGTGCGAGATTTTTAATAATCTCAGGACGCGCCGGCACGGTATCGTATAGCGGGAGATTTCTCGAAGCTGCATACAAGGCTTGATAGGCAGAAATATCAGCTTTTAAGCGAGCGGTTTCTGCGGCTAGCTGAATTGCCCAGCCGAGATTTGATTGCAGACAAAACGCGCCGCCTTCATAGGCCCAATCTGCGTATAAATTGCAGCCTACCATTGCCGGACAAATTGTGATTAATGCGCTCGGTTTAGCAGCCGCCGCGTAGAGTTGAGTCATGCCTTGGTAGGAAAAACCATACATTCCGACTTTGCCGTTACTTCCAAGCAAATTAGCTGCCCAATTGACGCTATCAAAACCGTCTTGTGTTTCGCTAACAAATAGGTTAAATTCGCCTTCGGAAGTGCCACGTCCCCGCACGTCTTGGATGACAACGATGTAGCCGTGTTTCGCGTACCATGCGGGATGGGAATATACTACTGTAGAGGCGAGATCCCTTCCGTAAGGTTGCCGCATTAATAATACTGGAAATTCGCCCTCCGCATCGGGGCGGTAGATGTCAGCATCTAAACGAACCCCATCTTTAGTTAGCATTGACGCTGTTTCTTTCTGACAAAGTTTCAGCATAAATCCTACAAAACATCAAATAAAAAAGTTCTGATAAAGGACTGAGATCCTTACTACAAACCTGATAATTGTTCGTAGGGACACGGCACTGCCCATTGGTGTCCAATTAACGTACAACCCATATTCCGGCAGGGGTTTCAACCCCTGCCTCAAAGCTAAAGTCCTCTAAAGAGGACTAAGAAAAACACTTTTCAACTCATTAGTCCTCTTTAGAGGACTTTAGCTATTAGACAGGGACTTCAGTCCCTGGCGGAATGGCGGGTGCGCGGGAGGACTGGCGGACTGATAGCTTAAGTTGACACGCTTTGGGCAATGCCGTGTCCTGTATTTCATCCAATTAAAAACTGCTATACTACAAACCTAGCACGATACGAGTACATCCGATCGCCCAAGAACTCTCATATCTTCCTCATCGAGTTCGACTGGTGTACCGCTGCGAATTAGTTCCACAAAATCCTCATTCGGCACCATGATGCACAAAGTGTACAAACGTCCACTGCCCGTATTCTCAATTACGTGAGTGGCAGTTGGGGGCACTAACAAACTATCTCCAGGCTGAATACTAACTGTTTTGCCGTCGCAGGTTGCTTGCCCTCTTCCTTTGAGTACAAAAAACATTTCTACTGCGAATTGATGGCGGTTGGGAGGAGTTTTGCCCCCCACATCGAAAATCTCCACGCAAACTGTTAATGAAACATTAGCTATTACCGGATCGAAGACGATAGCTAATCTATTAGTATCGCCCGGACTGATGCGAAATGCTTGGTAGTCTTTCGGAGACTTGATAACAGGAATCACGCACTGGTTTGTCATTTTTTTATTGTTAGTTGTCAGTGGTTATGTTTCTGCTGTCATTAGTGAGAATCCAGAGTCATTAGTCCGCCGCTCAACCTCCAAAGTTTATTGATTTCACAGGAGAGTTCGCTGTCAGAGCAGGAAGCGAGATATATAGGCTTTGCTGTGCGGGACTCTCGCACTCCTAAAAAACGCTTTTTATACTCCAGAGGGATACTCCCCTGATGACTGCTATTTAATTGCTTCTAACATAGCCTGAGAATCCGACAAAAAGCCAAAACATTGTTTAACGTTATAAAGAGTAGCTTGCCAGCAATACTCGGGAGATGTCGTAGCTGTACAATCTTTGACTAAAATACAGTCGTAACCGAGGAAATTAGCATCTTGCAGGGTAGCCATGACGCACTGATCGGCGTTTACTCCTCCAAAGAAAAGTGTAGTTCTGCCAAGGTTCCGCAAGATACTATCTAAAGGAGTATCCCAAAAGCCGCTCATCCGATATTTATCAACGCAAATATCCTCCGGTTTGGGTTTTAATTCATCGACAACTGCGGCCGCCCAACTCCCTGCCATCAGTACAGGTGCGTTGTTTTTTGGCAGCGGATCTCCCAAACCTATGCCGTCCCCTGTGGGATTGTAAACGTGACGGGAAGCTGCACTAATATTGAGCAAATCCGGGCGGTTTCCCCAGTTTATCCAAATAATTGGTACTGCGTGCGATCGCAATTTGGGCAGCAAATTTGTTAAAGGATTAATTGGAGTTCTGGCGGGCGTTACATCTACGCCGATATGTGCTAGCCAACCGTCGGGATGACAGAAATCGTTTTGCATATCTATCACCAACATTGCTGCTTTTGCTAAGTCCAAACGCAGGGTTTTAGTTTCTGTTTCCAGGGTAACAGGTTGAGGCGCGATCGGCGATCGGGTGATATCGGCAATTTTGGCATCAACTTTCCAAGCATTCGGCGGTACGCCCAAAGTGCGGAGAGAATCAGGATTCATATAGATTGTGATTCAAAAACAATTTCAATCTTATAACTATTTGATGGTTACTAACTTGTCATATCTTAAATCTTTGCTATAATTAAGTATCCGTGGCAACTTTTTGAGAAATTTTAGGATTTATTAACTTTATTACAGGCGATCGCCTATGTTAGCGCCTGGGAATCATACAATAAAAATCAATGTAAATTTACAAAAAGGGTAAATCTATGAGCTTTACAATTCAAAATGCTTTAATTCCGGTTGATAGTGGTTATGAAACTGCAGATGTGCAAGTGGTGCATAATTGCATAAGTGCGATCGCGCCCAATAACCCCCCCTTTAATTCCCCCCCTTACCAAGGGGGGGATAGGGGGCGTCAAACAGTTATTAACGGCAAAAATAAGCTGCTGCTACCCGGTTTTGTCAACGCCCACACTCACTCTTCAGAAATGTGGCAACGAGGCATTATTCCCCCTTTGCCCCTGGAGTTGTGGATTGCCGAATTATACGATTTTACACCTCTCGATCCCGAACAAGTTTATTTGAGCGCCTTGGGAACTGCGGTAGAAACATTGCTGTCGGGCGGTACAAGCGTAGTCGATCATTTAGTTTTGATTCCGGGGCAAGAATTAGAGACAATCGCCGCAGCAGTTCGCGCTTATCAAGAAATCGGTATCCGCGCTTTTATCGGGCCGTTAATTCAAGATGAATCCCTGACAGCGGGAATGCCTGCGGGCGATAGCGGCATCGAACACGCGGCTTACATTCGATCGACTAAGGCAACTTTGGAATTAATGGAAACAGCCATAAAACAGTTTCACCATCCCGAAAAAGGTGTTAATATGTTGTTGGCGCCGACGGGAATTCAACTGTGTTCTGATGCTTTGTTTCAAGGCTGCATCGATTTGAGCGATCGCTACAATCTTTGCCGGCACGCCCACCTCTTAGAAACGCCCGCGCAAAAACAGTTAGCTTACGAAAAATACGGCTGTAGCGCTGTCGAACACCTGCAAAAAATTGGTTATTTGAGTCCCCGAACTTCCTTAGCGCACTGCGTTTGGCTGGACGATTCCGACATTGCGATTATGGCCGAAACTGGAGCAACAGTCGTACACAATCCCCTCAGCAACTTGCGCCTGGGAAGCGGCATTGCACCGATTTTGAAATACCGTCAAGCCGGAGTCAACGTATCTTTTGGCTGCGACGGCGCTGCTAGCAATGACTCTCAAGATTTGCTGGAAGCGATTAAAATTGGTTCGATTTTGCACAATATCACGGATTTGGATTACCGCCAATGGATTACACCGCGCCAGTCTGTAGAAATGGCATCGCTGGGAGGAGCAAAAGGCTTGAATCTCGCCGATGAAATGGGTTCGCTGACAGTCGGGAAAAAAGCAGATTTTGTGCTGTATGATTTAACCAGTTTATCATTGCTGCCGCGCACCGATCCGATCGGCTTGCTAATATTGGGACGCCCGACTAATGCGGTAGACAGCGTTTGGGTAAACGGCAAGCAAATTGTCGCAGAAGGTAAGGTGAAAACGATCGATGTTGATGCTTTGAGGCGGGAATTATTCGATCGCAGCGAGTGGACTAGCAAGCGTCAATCGCAAACAGTAAGTGAAATAGAAGCCCACTATCGAAAAGTCATGAACCTGCAAGGTTATTCTTAAAAAATTCACCAATAGAATATGATATCATGTCCGGTAGAATCACATAATTAGCGCCGCCACTAAAAATTAACGCAATCAACCTCGCAAATCCCAATCACTCAGAAGCACTAGCCATGACACCCCCTAACAACCAGATAAATGTAGACGCCAGACTTGTTGCAGCTAATACCAAATTTGGTTTTAACTTGTTGAACACCCTCAGCAAACAACAGCCGAATCAAAATATCTTTATTTCCCCTACTTCTGTCGCCCTCGCACTATCAATGACATACAACGGAGTAAGCGGAGAAACGAAACAAGAAATGACAAAAGTTCTCGAATTAACGGGAATGACTCCCCAAGAAATCAACTCAGCAAATCAAGCTTTGCAAAATAGTTTGCAGAAAGTTGACCCCACTGTCCAAGTATCAATTGCCAACTCGCTTTGGGCGAAACAAGGCTTCTCCTTCAAACCAGAATTTCTGCAAACAAATCAAGAATACTACAAAGCTAATCTTACCGAACTCGACTTTATGAATCCGCAAGCTCCCAGCATCATTAACGACTGGGTAAGCCAAAAAACTCAAGGAAAAATTGATCGAATAGTCAATCAAATTAGCCCCGATCAACTCTTGTTTTTGATTAACGCCATCTATTTCAAAGGCAACTGGGAAACGCCCTTTGATAAATCTCAAACTGCCAACAAAACTTTCTCTTTGCCCGATGGCACTTCCAAGCAGCATCCGATGATGTCTCAGGCAGGCAGTTATGGGTACTACGAAACAGACAAATTTCAAGCAGTCAGTTTACCTTACGGAGAAGAACGCGCTCTGGCTATGTATATTTTCTTGCCCGATTCCAATAGCAATTTGGCAACTTTCTTGCAGGAATTAACACCAGAAAACTGGAATCAATGGATGCACTTTTTGAAATTTGGGAGGGAAGATGGAAGAATTGAAATACCGCGCTTCAAAATGGAGTATGAAGTTGAACTCAACAGCACACTCATAGCTTTGGGAATGGCAGGAATTTTTGATATCTCAAAAGCCGACTTTTCTCCGATGACTGATGACAACGTAGCAGTAGATTCAGTAAAACACAAAACCTTTGTGGAAGTGAACGAAGAAGGTACAGAAGCAGCCGCAGTGACTTCAATGGAGGTAAGCTTCGGTGTGCCTTTTCAAATGAATGTAGACCGTCCATTCTTTTGTGCCATTCAAGACCATACTACAGGAACAATATTATTTATGGGTACCATCGTTGACCCCCAATAATATCAAAAATAGTAGGTGCGTCAGGAAATGTTCGATCGACTTTTAATCAAATAACCCTAGCTGACGCACCCTAACAAGCTAATTATACGGTAAAATATCAGTCTAAAAATAATCATATTTGCGACAAATTGATGATTAAACTGCACAAATGGCAGCGGATACTGGCTTTAATAGTTGTTTTTACGATCGCCCTTACCTCCTCCGCCATATTATCCCCGCGTTTGTTGGCTCAAACCCCGCCCAAAGCCCCAACAACCGAATTGCGCGGCGTCTGGCTGACTAACATTGACAGCGACGTTATCTTCTCCCGCAACAACATCATTGACGCTGTAAATCGACTGGATCAACTCAATTTTAATACCATCTATCCCACGGTGTGGCAAGGAGGCTATACGCTTTATCCCAGCGATGCAGCCCAACGAGTATTCGGACAGTCGATCGACCCCTCGCCCGGATTGAAAGACCGAGACATCCTCAAAGAAATTATAGCACAATCCCGCCAAAAAGGTATAGCAGTAATCCCCTGGTTTGAGTTTGGTTTCATGGCTCCCGCCGAATCGGAATTAGCCACACTTCACCCAGAGTGGCTGGCGCAGCGGCGCGACGGTTCAACTATTTGGAAAGAAGGCAAACACGATCGAGTTTGGCTGAATCCCTTTCATCCCGAAGTCCAGCAATTCATCTCAGATTTAATTCTAGAAATTGTCGATAATTATGATATAGATGGCATTCAATTTGACGACCATTTCGGCTTGCCCGTAGAATTTGGCTACGAGCCGTTAACCGTGTCAATGTATCAGCAACAAATCAAAAGTCCTCCCTCCAACGACCCCCGCGAAACCTTCTGGGTGCGCTGGCGCGCTGACAAAATCAACGACTTCGTGGGCAGAGTTTCCCGCGCCATCAAATCCCGCAAAGAAAAATGTATTGTCAGCTTATCTCCGAACCCTTTTCACTTTGCTTTACCCGCCCACTTGCAGGACTGGTTTACCTGGGAAAGACGCGGCTACATCGACGAAATTGTGTTGCAGGTTTATCGCAGCGATATCAAGCGTTTTAGTGCCGAACTGGAACGGGAAGAAGTTAAACTGGCTAAACTTAATATTCCAACTGCGATCGGCATTTTAACAGGTCTTAAAAATAATTCTGTTCCCCTCAAACAAATTCAAGAACAAGTGCAAGAAGTGCGAAAAAGAGATTTCGCTGGCGTGTCGTTCTTTTTCTACGAAAGTTTGTCGAATTGGGCGAAGGAAACCCCGGAACAGCGCAATTCTGCCTTGCAAGAATTCTTTCCCACAAAGATGCAGCGCCCGCCCTCAGAAGCCAGAATTTGAAACCCACGGTTAAAATGAGAAAAAGCATACAGCGCTTAGGAATTGTCATCTTATCTTTAAGCGCTTTCCTAACAATTGGCTATCTCACTCCCACAAAGTGGGGAAATTACTCGCAAGCAGATTGCACCATGTCTCTATACGTTTCCAGCCAAGGCATTCACACCGAAATCATTGTTCCAGTTAAAAATAAATATTTTGACTGGAATCAATTTTTACCGCTAATAGAAATAGGGCGGGATGCGAATTATGATTATAAATATTTGTCTTTTGGCTGGGGAGATCGAGCTTTTATGTTGGAAACTCCCACATCAGCAAGTATCAACCCAGTTACAGCTTTCAAAGCTCTATTTCTCCCTACTCCGTCTACCCTACACGTTCAAAGTTATCGGGTTTTCCCCCAAAGTATAGAAACCAAATGTGTAAAAATTAGCGGCGAAAATTATCTGAGACTGGTAAAATTTATTAAAAATTCATTCCAATTAGACGCAGCAGGTAATAAAATTAAAATTAGCTACGGCTACGGCAACAGCGATAGTTTTTATGAAGCAAAAGGCAGTTACTCTATTTGGAAAACTTGCAACGACTGGACGGCCGAAGCTTTGCAACAAGCCGATGTCAATACTCCTTTATGGTCAACGCTTTCTGCGGCGATTATGTTTCATTTAAATAGCGGCTGCGAATGTCAAAGATAAATGGTATTAACGAATGGTAATAATGTTTTACTTTAGCTTATAAAATTTATAATAAATGATTATGTATGGGTGGGATGTTAAAGTTGCATTGTGTTTTTTAACTGGTATAATTAGCAATTTGAGCAAAAATCATGAATGTAATTCCAGCGATCGACTTATTGGATGGAAAATGCGTCAGATTGTATCAGGGAGACTACGCGAAGTCTCAAACTTTTAACGACAACCCCGTCGAAGTCGCGAGACAGTGGGTAAATGAAGGCGCGACAATGCTGCATTTAGTAGACCTCGACGGCGCTAAAGCCGGTCATCCAGTCAACCAAGCAGCCATTGAAGCGATCGTCCGATCAGTAGACGTTCCCTGTCAAGTAGGTGGGGGAATGCGCGATCGCGCTTCTGTTGCTGGTATCCTTAATTTAGGCGTTCGGCGCGTCATTCTCGGCACTGTCGCCGTCGAACAACCGCAATTAGTCGGCGAATTGTGCGCCGAATTTCCCGATCGAATTCTGGTTGGCATCGACGCCAGAAATGGTAAAGTTGCTACTAGAGGCTGGCTAGAAACTTCGGAAGTTTTAGCGACAGAATTGGCGCAAAAAATGGCCGAGTTAGGGGCGGCTGAAATTATTTACACCGACATTCACCGTGACGGTACTATGGAAGGGCCGAATTTGGACTCTTTACGCGAAATTGCTAACGCTATTTCGATTCCGGTGATTGCTTCCGGTGGCGTTAGTTCGATCGCCGATTTGTTGAGTTTGCTGGCTTTGGAACCAATTGGTGTCAAAAGTGCGATCGTCGGTAGGGCAATTTATACCGGCGATATCTTGCTAAAAGAAGCAATTCAAGCAGTCGGACAAGGGCGGTGGCAGGATGTACCCCCAGATTTGGGTTCTTCAAGCTTTGCTTGATAATCATGTCGAGTTAACTGGCTACCCAATATGTAACAGTTATCAATTTTCCGACTCACAATCAACAGTCAACAGTCAACAGTCAGCGTAGAATCGTATTTCTTACCATCATCGTAACCATGTTTTTGAACCATACAATTACAGCTTTAAGTTCTGGTATGGCATCCCTAGTTGCTCCCATACCTTTGTTAGCAACAGTCGAAGCCGAAAATTCGCCGATCGTTCTGAGCGGAGTTTTGCTCACTTTGGTAGTGATTTATCTCGCCAGTAAATTAGGCGCGGAAGCGGCTAAAAAGTTCGATTTGCCACCGGTTTTGGGTGAACTTGTAGCAGGGGTAATTGTTGGCGTATCTGCTTTACACCTGGTCATTTTTCCCGAAGCAGGGCTGTCAGCCTCAGACTCAGGGATTATGACAGTTGTGCAATCGATTAATCATCTGTCTCCTGCCGCCCTCACCAGTGTGTTTGAATCGCAGAGTGAAGTCATTTCAGTGCTGGCTGAAATAGGCGTGATTATTCTGCTGTTTGAAATTGGCTTAGAGTCGGATATCAGACAACTCAAAGAAGTGGGGGTTCAAGCCGTCGTTGTCGCCTGTGCCGGCGTGGCAGTTCCCTTTGCCGCTGGTACTGCGGGCTTGATGATAATTTTCCACACGGCGGCGATTCCGGCGATTTTTGCGGGGGCTGCTTTGACGGCAACCAGCATCGGAATTACCTCCAAAGTTTTGTCGGAATTAGGACAACTCAAATCTAAAGAAGGTCAAATCATTGTTGGTGCAGCGGTGATTGATGATGTGCTAGGAATTATTGTCCTGGCTGTTGTCGCCAGTTTAGCGAAAACCGGTGAAATTGATGTTGTTAATGTCATCTATTTGATTGTCAGTGCAACTGCGTTTCTGTTGGGTTCTATTCTGTTGGGCGGCATCTTCAACAAAAGCTTCACTGCGGTGGTGGAGAAACTCAAAACTCGCGGCAATATAGTCATCCCGGCATTTGTCTTTGCTTTCTTCATGGCTTTTCTGGGCAACGCAATTCATCTCGAAGCGATTTTGGGTGCGTTTGCGGCTGGTTTGGTGTTGGATGAAAGCGATGCCCGCAACGAGTTGGATGAACTGGTGAAGCCGATCGCGGATTTGCTGGTTCCCATCTTTTTTGTAACCGTGGGAGCTCGCGCGGATTTGGGGGTTTTGAACCCAACAGTGCCAGATAATCGGGCTGGCCTTTTGATTGCCGTATTTTTGATTGTGGTTGCGATTTTGGGCAAGCTGATTACTGGTTGGGTGGTGTTTGGTCTGCCGGGAATCAATCGATTGGCGATCGGAGTGGGGATGATTCCTCGGGGCGAAGTCGGGTTAGTTTTTGCTGGCATCGGTTCCGCGAGTGGGATTTTGGATAAACCGTTAGAAGTCTCGATTATTATCATGGTGATTCTGACGACATTTTTAGCGCCGCCTTTTCTGCGGGTTGCCTTTGGCGATACGGTAGAGCCTCCTGCTAGTGGCGAACTTTCTAGCGAGAAAATCGTTTGATTACCGGGTGATATTAAGTCGGTTTTGAGGTGGTTGGGGGCGATCTGCTGGTATTGAATCACTTGGCGGCGATCGTCTCCCTTGCTACTCATTCGCCTCCTGGTTCAGACGGGGTGACAACCACTTCAGAGAATGCGATCGCAGTTATTTACCCACGAGTGCTACAGCACCGCTTTGTAACACAGGAATTTCAATGCGGAACTCTGCTCCTTGATGGGGTTGAGAGAAACACTGGAGTAAGCCACCATGCTTATCAACTACAATTTGATAGCTGATGGATAGTCCTAATCCAGTTCCTTTACCAATTGGTTGGGTGGTGAAGAAGGGATTGAACACCTGTTGTCTAACAGTTTCCGTCATCCCTGGCCCATTGTCTTGAACTTGAATCACCACGTTTTTAGAACAATTGGGCCCAGTTTCCTTTGTGACTAGCTTAGTCCGAATAGTGATGCGACTGGGATTTGTTTGGATGTCTTTTCGAGAACGCTGATTGTCGTAGTTTTCTAAAGCATCGATCGCATTTGCCAGAAGATTCATAAAGACCTGGTTCAACTGTCCGGCATAGCACTCTACCAGCGGTAAGTCGCCGTACTCTTTAACAATTTCAATAGCAGGATGATCCGATTTCGCCTTCAGTCGATTTTGCAAAATCATCAATGTGCTGTCAATTCCCTCGTGGATATCAACTGGCTTCATTTCTGCCTCATCCAGCCGCGAGAAGTTTCGTAGCGACAGGACAATTTCACGAATGCGATCGGCTCCTACCTTCATTGAAGTCAGGATTTTGGGTAAATCTTCACTAATGAAGTCCAGCTCGAACTCTTCAATTTTTTCCTGAATTTCGGTATTAGTTGGATAGGTTTGCTGGTAAAGCTGAATCAACTTTAGTAAATTTTGCGTATAGTCCGCAGTATGGCTCAGGTTGCCATAGATAAAGTTGACTGGATTATTAATTTCGTGAGCAACACCAGCAACAAGTTGCCCCAAACCAGACATTTTCTCTGCCTGAATAAGCTGTGCCTGAGTTTGCTGTAAGGTTTTGAGTGCAACCTCAGCTTCCTCTTTTGCTTGCCTTAATGCAGCTTCGGCTTGCTTGCGCTCAGTAATATCCAGTGCCAAGGATGCAACTCCCACAATCTTTCCAGCATTCCCTACTAAAGGTGTATTGAACCATTCGCAAATAATGGTTTGGCCGTCTTTCGTAATATTTTCGTTGACGCTATAGATTCCTCCAACCTGAACCAACAACTCGTTCATAACTTGATCAACTACCTTTCGGGCAGACGCAGGCACAATTAATTCTGTGACATGGTGTCCGATCGCCTCTTGAGCCGTGTAACCAAAAATCTGCTCGGCCGCTGGATTCCAGGCCGTGACTTGAAAGTTTAAATCCCATTCCACCACGGCCAGTGAAGTTTGGCGGAATAGAAAAGATAGTCGCTGTTCCGACGCTTTGAGTTCTTCTTCTACCTGTTTCCGTTCAGTAATGTCAATGCCTGTTTTGATGATGTACTCAATTTCACCTTGATTATCCAGTAAAGCAGTATCTGACCAGGCAATCAGTCTGAGTTGTTGATCTTTACTCATCCAACTGCCTTCATACTGCTGGGGAAAATTACCAGATTGCAAAGACTCAAAAGTAGTTTTGGCAAGTCCTGCTAAGTCTGAGTTCGGGAACAAGTCCCAAAAGTAGCGCCCTTTCACTTCACTAAACGAGTAATGAGTCATTTGTTCGCAAGCTCGGTTAAAGCGAACGATTTGTCCCTGCGGGTCGAGAACAACTACCAGGGCACCTGCAATTTCAAGAATTGCTGAAACAAAATTCCGTTCCACTTCAACTGCTGTAATCAGTTCCTCTAACTGGGTTGCCATAGTGTTAAAGGCGATCGCCAATGTCCCCAGTTCGTTTTGGCTATCAATGTTGACCCGCGTCTCTAATTCCCCCGCACTGAGTTCAGTAGCTGCCGTGGTTAAGCGCTGGAGTGGCACCACAATTTGCCGAATAAATAGAAAGCCAATGCCAACAGCGACGATCATCACCACCATCAATGAGCCTCCCATAATTGAGAGCATTTGGTAAACGGGAGCATAGGCCTCAGCCGTTGGCAGTTCTACAACCACCGTCCAATTCACGCTCCGAACTAAGGTACTGGCTCCCAATACTTCTACCTGCTTTAGACCCAGATAAACATTAAGGTGCTTAGTATCTTCCGATGCTTTCAAAAATTGAAAAAAGGGACGCTTAGAAATATCTTGAAACTGAAAAGTTTCTGGCTTACTACCCTTTTGAGCAATGAGAAAATTACGCTCATCAACTACATAGACATAACCCGTCTTGCCAACCTCGATTTGGGAAACAACAAACCAGAGAAAGTTGAGATTTACCTGCGCTAATAGCACCCCATCCACCTCATCTCGCTCATTCCGAATCGGAACCGCCAAAATGGTTGTGGGTTGGTTTGTTTGAGGATTAATTTCTACAGGACTGACATAATCTTCCTGTTGTTTAAAAGCACGAATAAACAGTGGCGAATTGGCTGGATTTTCTAACTTGAACGGTTCGTAGGGTGAAACTGACGTGACAACTTGTCCCTTCCGGTTCAAAATGGCAACGGCTTCATAAGCATCATGATGACGAATTAACCCTTCCAACAGGCTCTGCTGCGCTTGAGGTTGAAAGTTTGTGAGTCCTTTAACCCTAGCTAAATAGCTCAGTTTTCGTTTCAAGTCATCTAAATAATTATCAATCTGCCCTGCTGCTGTCTGGCTACGCTCTTCTTGGAGCGATCGCGATTGCTGGATCTGCGCCTGAAAGCTGAGGTAGATCAGCAAACCACCTGTGGGCAGTAAGCTCAGGAGAACCAAAAATATCAAACCATAGCGGAGCTGATTTGCAATAGAAAAGAAGCGTTGCCAGGGATGAGAACGGGAGCTTCTGGCGATCGGCAGAACGCGCTCGTTGCGTTGATTTTGCATCGGACTTAGAATCAATATTTGTAAACCAATTAATCGGTACACTAAGGAGAAACATCAATTTGGCCAGTCGTCACAGCATCTCGGATAATCTTGAAAGTGTCCTCTTCCTGAGACGTGAGACTACCACGGAAAGGGGCAAAGTCGTAGATTTTTTCCTTGAGCCCAAACTTGTAAAGTTTTCCTTCCCAGCGACCTTCCTGGGTTAACACCGCCGCATTGAGCACCAGATTGGGAATGTCCTCCAGAACGCTAGTTAGGACTTTGCCGGGAGCCAGTTTGTACTGATCCTTTCCCCAACCAATTACAAGGACTCCTGGCTTTTGCGTAACGGCTTTTAGCGCGGCTAACCCTGCCTCATCCGCGTTGATTGTCAAAACATCTACTCCAGATGCAACCATATCCGTTGCCACTTTGGTGGCTTTGTCCGTATCACTCCAAGTGTTGAGAAAAGCAGTCGAGGCTTGAACAGAGGGATTCGTTGCCTTCACTCCCCGCCTAAACAAGGCTTCTTCTTCTTGGTAAACCGGATAAGGTGCACCCACAATATAGCCAACTTTATTGCTTTTGGTCTTCATGGCAGCCAAAGCGCCTGTGAGGTAGCCCACCTCACCCGATCGAAAGGCAACAGCCCCCAAATTTCTGTTATTCCCTGGATGCGTTGTAATCAGGGCAAATTTCGTTCGCGGAAATTCTTTAGCGACCTTTTCGGCAGCTTTGATATAGGCACCACTGGCGGCAATTACCAGGTCATAGCCTGACTGGGCATATTTGCGAATGGCAGCTTCACTATGTTCACCGTCAATTTTGTCAGTAATGTCTACCTGAGCATTAAATTTATCTTTGATTAGATTCAATCCTTCAAAGCAGGATTGAGCCCAACTGTGGTTATCTTTAGGTCCTATGGTGACCATTGCCACTCTAAAGCTGCTAGAGGTACTTGCTTCCGGGGAAGAGTTTACGTTCGGAGTCGATCGACTGCAACCGATCGCAAAAATCAGAGCTAGAGCCGCCAGAGTCATTTGTTTCAAGAGAGATTGAATTCGCATAATAGCTTTTCGCAGCAATATTACTTTTTCTACGCCGATAAATTTGTTGAAGGGTATCTCAACAATTTTTACAACTCTTACTCTAGCTCGCACTTAATGACTCTGGCCGATTCAGCGTACCACTCATTTAACCTCAAAAACAAGTAAGGACACGGCACTGCCGTGTCCTTACAACTCTAACCTGCAATTAACCGAATTTGTTTGCTCTTACTTAACAAACAGCATTTCTTGATAAGTAGGCAGAGGCCACAAATCATCAGCCACTTCACCTTCCAGGGCATCCGCATACTGGCGAACCTCATCCATCAAAGGACGAATTGTTTGCGAAGCATATTGCATATGGTCTTCTGTCGAAGCAAAATCGTGCTTGCTCAAAGCAGCGCTCAACTTGCTTGCAGTATCCATCATGGACTTAAGCAAGACCGCTACTTTTTCGGCAGTTTCCTTTTCCAGTTCAATCCCAATCTCTTTCAATTTAGAAATCGTGCCGGAAAGTTCCGCTAAATACCTCACCGCTGCGGGGTAAATAATGGTTTTTGCGATGCTGATTACCAGTTTTGCTTCGACTTCAATTGCCAGCAAATACTGCTCAGCATAAACATCGTAACGGCTTTCCAATTCAACGGGAGTCAGAACACCTGTCTTTTCAAACAAGTCTTCAATGTATCCTTCCTTCAACACGGGTAAAGCATCTGCCGTAGTCCGCAAGTTAGCTAAACCCCGTTCCTCAACGGCCATTTTGTGCCATTCTTCGGAATAGCCGTCGCCACCAAATACAACCGCACCGTGCTCGTCCATCACTTCTTTGAGAATGGTTTGGATGGCAGCATTCAGTTCAGTTCCCTTAGCCAAATCGCTTTCTAATTTGTTAGCAATCCAGTCCAAAGAATCTGCAAGAATTGTATTCATCGCCACCAGTGGCCCGGAAACAGACTGACCGGAACCTACTGCCCGGAATTCAAACCGGTTTCCAGTAAAAGCAAAGGGCGAAGTCCGGTTTCTGTCTCCAGCATCCTTCATGAAAGTAGGCAGTGTTTCTACACCTAAGTTCATAATTCCCCGACCTTTAGAGTCCTTAACTTCTCCCCGGCTAATTTGCCCGAAGATATCTTCTAATTGCGAACCCAAATAGACAGAGATAATTGCTGGTGGAGCCTCATTTGCACCCAATCGGTGGTCGTTGCTGGCAGTAGCAACTACCGCGCGCAATAGCGGCCCGTATTTGTGAACTCCGCGAATCACAGCGCCGCAGAAAACTAGAAATTGTATGTTCGAGTGCGGTGTATCGCCTGGGTCTAATAAGTTTCCTTGGGTGGCATTGCCGATCGACCAGTTGACGTGTTTGCCAGAACCGTTAATGCCAGCGAAAGGCTTCTCGTGCAGCAAACACATAAAACCGTGTTTCTTCGCAGTGTTGCGGAGAATTGTCATGGTTAATTGTTGGTGGTCGCTGGCGACGTTTGCCGCTTCAAAAACTGGTGCAATTTCAAACTGACCGGGAGCTACTTCGTTGTGGCGGGTTTTGGCAGGAATTCCCAGCCGGTACATTCTTTCTTCTACTTCCTGCATGAAGACTTGAACGCGCTCTGGAATCGCTCCAAAATAGTGGTCGTCAAATTGCTGACCTTTGGCAGGAGGTTTGCCAAACAGGGTGCGACCTGCTAGCAGTAAATCGGGGCGGTTGTTGGTGAAATTGGCATCTACCAGGAAGTATTCTTGTTCGGAACCGCAACTGGAATTTACCGGAGCAACTTCGGTATTGCCTAGTAGCTTTAACACTCGAGTTGCTGCTTTGTTCATGGCGGCAATGGAGCGCAAAAGCGGCGTTTTCTTGTCTAAGGCTTCACCTGTCCAGGAGATGAAAACAGTGGGAATGCACAATGTCATGCCGTTGTCTGTTTCCATGACATAAGCAGGGCTGGTGACATCCCAGGCTGTATATCCGCGAGCGGCGGCGGTGGAACGGATGCCGCCGTTGGGGAATGAGGAGCCATCGGGTTCGCCTTGTACGAGAACTTTGCCTGCAAATTCTGAGATGACGGAACCGTCGCCTTGCACTGAGATGAAACCGTCGTGCTTTTCGGCGGTGCCGTTGGTTAGCGGGTAGAATACGTGGGCGTAGTAGAGGGCTCCTTTGGAAATAGCCCAATCTTTCATTGCTACTGCAACTACATCAGCTACGGAAGCATCGAGTTTTTGGCCAGTTTGAACGGTGTTTTTTACTGATTTGAAAATGCTTTTGGGCAGACTTTCTTGCATCTTGCTCAGAGTAAAAACGTCTGTTGCCCACATATCTTCTAGCCGCTTGGGAGGCCGACTAGGCATCAGTTTGCGGTTGACGATTTGAGAAATTGCTTGAACGCGCGATTCGTTTCCACTCATGGTTATTTTTATTGGTATTGCGGGACGAGTAGTTGAGAAAAAATAGATGTTAGCAAAAGTCTAACGATTGACGAATATGTTGGATTTACCTAAGATTTTGCACCATTCTCAATAACGGGCAAGATGCCCGTTCCACAAGAGATCAATTTTCTCGCTTCACAGGCCGTCCAGCCTGTTCATAAAAGGCTAATTGAGAATGGTGCAACATATGAGATTTACCCAACATTTTTTGTCAAAGCTAACTTTTGCGAGAATGCCTTTTTTGGCAGGCTCTACAAGATTGGATGAGCGAGGCGCAATCACTTCGCCGTCCACCGGGCGTGAGAATCCAGTGTGAGATGCGGTTGGATTTCGGTTATTAGCAAGAAGATAGATGGCAAGAGCCTGTACAAACTTGAGTCAACATTATAGATGTCTGCACTGCACAAATTTAGTAATTAATCTTTACCCTGGTCAGCTCAAAAATTTTGTGCGAATCAATTCCGATGAATTCAGGTCAAAACTACTTATGGTTTTTAACGGTTCGACGATCGATAAATCGCAGTCCAGCAAACAACGCACTCGTTTAGGAGTTTTGGAGAATTATGGAGAGTACACAATCTACACTTGGAGAGTTTAAACAATCATTAACCAAATAAATGTATTGTATGCTACAGAATTTTAGGTTTTTTTCAGAAAGGTCGATCGCACCAAGCGCACACAACCGCAGGGTTTCAGTTTAACAGGACGCGGGGCGCTCAAACTAAGGGCGATCGTACTCGCATAGGGCATAGGGCATAGGGCATAGGGCATAGGGCATAGGGCATAGGGCATAGGGCATAGGGCATAGGGCATAGGGCATACCTCACTTTCTTAAGAACTGCTATATGATAAATAAAGTCTGGCAACTCTTCTAAAAGTTGGTGCGACAATTTGCCGTAGAAATCTTTACGAGATTTGGGAACTTATTAAACTGTTATAGCCGCAGTTTATTGAGCATAAATGAGTAAGTTGATAGTTTTTATTTAACTGGTTGGTAATCAGAAGACTTCAGAGTATGAGCCAAAAAGCGTTCTGTGTAGTACAAAGCTAATTGATTGCTCGGGCCATTAAAAACTGCATCAAAAGCGTGTTCAGCCCAAGGAATTTCGAGCAAAATAGCCCGTGAAGCGAAGCTATCCCGTAGGGAATCGCCCGTGGCTCGCAATCGTTGGTAGAGCGATCGACCAAACTTGGGCTGAACGATATGGTCGCGACCTGCATAAACCAGTAGAGAAGGGGGAAGATTCGGTTTAATATAATTGATGGGAGAAGCCCGACGGTAAAGCTCGTTGAGTTCGTCTGGGGTTCCTCCCAAAAAGGCACGCAAGACGGCTCGAACATTTATGGCATCAGGAAAAGGTGGGTCATTGTATCCCCGGATCAGGTCATTTGGCCCGTAATAGTTCACCACTGCTCGAACTGGAAGCACACTAGAATCATAAGCAGTTAGCATTGCTAAATGGGCACCTGCAGACCTTCCCATCAAAGCAATTCGATCGAGATCGATGTCCCAATCAGCAGCATGAGTTTTGATATAGGAAAGAGCAGCTTGTACGTCCTCAAGCTGAGCAGGAAATCGATACTTGGGAGCGTGGCGGTAAGCAATTGCAACCACACAATAGCCTTGGGCGGCCATATAACGGCTGAATTCCTCATTGGCATCGGGATTGCCTCTTTGCCAAGCTCCCCCGTAGAGTGTGATAATCGCCGGATATTTGCCAATTTGCATCGGCCGGTAAAGGTTTAATTGTAGTGAAACTCCGTCAGGTTTGGCAAATCCAATAGCCCGATCGATCCTAACCTCTTTGATGGGAATTCCTCGGAACGCATCTGCGAGGATAAACGGTTGAGGGCGTAGCTGCGCGCGATCGGCTTGAGGAAGGGCTGCTAAATAGTTTTCCCCTAAAACTGCTTGCATTTGGGTAGCGATGGCTGCATTGGCTGCTGGGAACTGAATCAGGGGAAGCAGGCCCAGGATGAGGGCGAACAGGTTACAAATCAGTAAAATAATGTAGACTTTGCCTTGATGCCGTCCCAGCAGGTTCAGCAGAAGGGCGATCGTATTGATACCAACCAACCAAGGACTGATTTCTGGTGCTCCCACCGCCAAAGGGTACAGGAACATGGTGGGTGCTGGTACGATGACCCAGAGACTGAGAAATAGGGCGATCGCACTCAGGAACCAAGAAATAAATGGCGAGACTAAGAATGCTGCCAATAAAGGTAACTTTTTGCGGTTCTTCTTGTGGATCATCGGATTTTCGCAGCCTAATTTTTAATCAGTTTAAATTAATCTGGCGGTTTTTATTGGTAAGGCGATCGCCTCTGGCATTTTACCCAGCCTAAACCATCAAAAATTAACCCGTTTTGAATCAGCAAATCTAACAGGATTTTTCGTTATTTTTTCAATATTTATGCTGACTAAACGGGCATTTCCTCAAAGGTTTCCCCATTAATATATAAACATAAATTAATAAGGCTCAAACCTTCTGCTATCATAGTAAAAAGTTAAAAAGGTGCCGTTTTCAACTACGATCCCAAGAATGATATCTAAAGTTTCTAAGAAGTAGGGACTACCAGCTTCCTTATCAGTGCTGATGACAGGTTGATATAATATGGCAATAACAATTGCTGGTTGATTCTTGCGGGGAAGCTTTCTATTTTTTAAGTTTTCCTTCCATTTCACGATTTGTCCAACTTCCAAAGATTCTTTTTTGAGAAAACTTTTACAAACTGATTTAAGCTGGGCAATATATTCCTCTCCATAGTTGTTTTCTTCCTCTTCATTAACATCTTGATCGCGCTCTTTTTCGTGAAGATTTTTCATTATTTCAGCTATAATATCTTCTGGCTTACTCATTGCAGTCCTTCCTTTAACTAAAAATAGTTTCAACGCTATCTTTATATATACTTGCAGTGTTACTTAGATTAACTTGCCCACTTATCAAGTCTAACATCCCCTGGTATCGTGTTTAAATAATCCTCAAATTTGTTAGGGAAAGTTCGCAGGTTTGACCTCTGTCTACTGATAGAAGCTGTCAAGATAATCTTCCACATGGCAGAGCTAATTTCCTCCAATTTATTCATCTGACAAAAACTCTTATTTTTTTCAGTCCCCAATTTATCTAGCGAGTAGATAGAACTAGGAGGCATTAGATACCAGCTTGCTGGTACAACCTCTAGTAGCCACCAATCGAATAATTCACGTCGTCCGTGGGAACCGGGGAAGATTGCATAGCCCTCTAAACAATTCTCTAATATATCTAGTAATGATTCTAAGGATTGATTGTAATCCAAAGTTTTAATCGCACTCCTATAAACATCTAATGCTTCAAATATTATTTGAAAATTTGCCAGTTGTTTATCTTTTGTATAATCAATTTTAATCCCATCTCCTAGAGCATTAAACTCTTCCTCTCTTAGAGCCTTAGAAAACTTTCTTTGAGAATTCAGCATCTTTTCAAGATTTTCTAGGAGCCAGAGTTCTATCTTACTAATAGTTTCTTGTGGAAGCAAGTTTAATGGTTGATAATATTGAACTGTTGGTTCTACAACTGAAGCTAGTATCAGCGCCATCCAAACATAACGAATGTGGCTCAGTGTTTGGTTGTTACTCTGAAACACTTCCAGAATTTCATCTAAAGCATCTTGAAGTGAAGCTGCATCCTCTGCTTCTGGTTCATAGAGTTCTTCATAATGTTGCTGCCCTACCCTACTTAGCGTACCTTGGATGGATTCAGGCAATTGGCGCAACAAGGACAACCTTTTTTCTGTAAGACTGCTGTATTCCAAAGTCATAACTGATTTCTTCCTCTTTAAGATTCGGGTGGATACGGGTAATCCCAGAAAACTTCTATCTTTATGTGCGGGAACTTCTCCTGAAACTGTCTCAAAATGCTATTACAACTTTCACATGGCTGGAACTCAGTATACAGGTAGAGTTGGCCTTCTACTTCAAGATCGTAGAACATCTCAAGAGTATCAGCAATTTGTGACAAAACTTTGTACTCAGCATCAGTATCCATCATACGCTGGGTTCGAGAATCAATAGCTGGCTCGAATTGTCCTCCTGCTGACTTCGGCTGGGGTATTTCCCTAATTGGACTTTTCTTGCCACCTTTAGATGTTGCTGCTGCACAAAAGGCTACACCTCCCTTAACCTGTAGCTCAGCAAGTGCGACATTTCCTTTGCCGGGTGGTTTCTTGAGGTACTGCTGTCGGATTAAAACAGCATTAGCTTGTAAGTCCTCTTTTTTCAGAACTTTAGCTCCTCAACAAACTATATTTATAAAGCTAGCATCATTCTTTGTTTCCTTCAAGGCTTTCGCCCATAATGCTCGGTCTTAAGCCACTCGGATCGCAGTAGTTGTTATGGATAATCTCCTAGCACATAAGTTGGCGGTGATTGAACCCTTGATGCAAGCGGCGGGTTAAGCGTGTCCTGAATTTATCACCCTTCCAGGAGCGAATAAACATTACTTAATTTTTGCTTTCGCGGCCCTAGATTCCACTGTGAATCCTGGAATATCTTGCAGTTCAGTTTCGCTCAAACTGTACTGTTCGCAAACCAAACTCAAACGAGTGCCGGTACTTTTAACAGCGTTGACAGAGTGAGTCAAATCTCCTTGAAAATAGATTAGCGAGTTGGCTTGTGGCTTAATCTGGCCGACTTGCTGTTTGTTGCGCCGCAGTATCAATTCTCCCCCTTGCAAGTTCGGCGGTACTTGCACGTATAAAACGCTGACGGCTGCGGGAGGTTCAACTGTTTTGCAGTACGATCGCAAGGATCGATCGATATGCGGATCGACGCGGGAACCTTCACCCAGCAACAAAGGGTTGAGGTAAAAAGCATTGCATTCAGGCAGTAATGCTTGGTCTAGATAGGGTTTGAACAAGGGGAACCGCCGTTCTACTTCGGCGATTTCCGCACGTTGAAACACCACGGAAAACCCTTTTGTGCCAATGAAATCGCGATTGAGGTTGTTGATTGCTAGATAAGGGGAGGCTAGAATTGCTCCTCGCAAGTCGTTGAGGTAGTCGATCGAGAAAGCGTTAGGATGTTGACTATAGTATTTCAAGGCACTCAAAAATCATCAAAGTTCAAGGAAACAGCAGATAGAAATGTAGCAATCGCTCAGACTTGGGATTGCTTCGTTTCTCGCAATGAGATAATAATGTTTATTTGTGTCCGCGTACTTAAGTCAAAGGTTTTTCTTAACTGCGGGCGATCGCCCGGAAGTCTCGCAACCGACTAGCAACGGCAGAATATCAGTATACAGGCGATCGTTGTGGTGATTCGATTATATTTGCAGTTTGATTATACATGATGCTGCTGGGAAGCCGATCGCCCATTTATTTTAACTTGTCCAATTGCAGGGGCGATCCTAATTTCCGCGATCGCAGCCGGCCGTTATTTATTCACCGATTTCTTGAGTTTGCTAGCTGGAAAACAGATGCGTGTTGGTGGTGTATAGGAAACATCTTGCTAAAACAAGCAATCCGTGCATTAGGTCAAAATGCTGGGAGGGCGATCGACAATATCTAACTGGCGAGAGAACGTTAATAAAGTTTACAATTAGAGAATGTGGTCTAAGAAATACCAGCAGTCGCAACAGTTACTCAGTAATTATTTCAGATTAAATTAACATTTCACAGTGGAAAAAAGCCAAGCTGCCAGCTATAATTAAAGAGTAAGGGAAAAAAAATAACTCGCTGAAACGATAACGATATGGCAACAACATTGTACGAAAAAATGGGTGGAGAGCCAGCCATTAAAGAGATAGTCGATGATTTTTACCGCGATGTTTTGGCTGACGAGATAGTGAGCCACTTCTTCGATCATACAGACATGGAAAAGCAGCGCCGCCATCAAACTGCTTTTATCTCCTATGCCCTTGGCGGCACCAAGCAATACTCAGGCCGTTCAATGGAGAAAGCACACGCAGGTTTGAATTTACAGCCTGAACACTTTGATGCAATTGTGAAGCATTTGACCGATGCAATAGTTGCCCACGGCGCATCCCAAGAGGATCTCGATGAAGCGCTAGGTAAGATCGCGACTTTGAAAGAGGCTGTTTTGTACAAGTAAGATCGAGTGAATGCAACTGGGTTTTTGCAGCCACTAGAATAGTGATAAAAGTGGAGATTTCGTAATTGTGAAGCGAAAGCTCCACTTTGTTTTTTGCAGGATATAATGAACCGCTTTCGAGGCGAAGGAAGAGAAAAATTCACAATTGAGGCGTTATCAAGAACAGGCAAGATGCCTGTTCCACAAGAAAATTTAGTCTTTGTGGAACAGGCATCTTGCCTGTTCATAAAGCCTGATTTAAAATGAAAAATGGTACAAAGGCTCAGTTATTTTCCACTTAATTTATGGATACCTGTTTCATTTTTTATAGTAGCTTGTTCGGCTAGCCACGGTATCAAGAACAGGCAAGATGCCTGTTCCACAAGAAAATTTAGTCTTTGTGGAACAGGCATCTTGCCTGTTCATAAAG